>JBHLNC010000245.1:0-3874 GCA_048937435.1 Promethearchaeota archaeon
CAGTCAATCCGGTCTCCACTATCTTCGAGAACTAGGCGACCAAGAACGGTTCCCTTGGCGCTTGCGACGATATGTGTGGATTCGCGATTAGTACCAAGTAAGGGTGCAATGTCATCGATGGCATTGTCACTCTGGCGTTGTTCTTCGAAGAGTTTGACATCATTGTAAAAGACTTCACGTTTTGTTGCATGGATGTCTTTTTCGAGGAGTTCGTGGACGATTTCGAGAACACGAACTAGACGTGTGACATCTTTTGCGGTCCGAAGACTTCCTAGGGAGCGGAGTGTGGTTTTTTCACCGAGTAAGAGGAGGTCATTGTCTTCATCCCAGACAATATTTCCACCACCGCGGAGGGGGAGTTCTAGTTGTGGAGGATTGCCCTTGGAGATTTCCTTCATTAATTTCCTAGCGAGGCTGTGTATCTCTTTGTGAAGCCCATCGACATCCTTTTCGGTTACAATCCGAACACCGCGAGGAAGTTTGTGATCAGTTTGAGATTCCTGGTAAGAAGCTCGAAGTTTTTGGACTGCAGCAAATGACCCTTCAGCAGGAGGAAGTGTTGAATTCGTCCGCTGTTTTCGTGCTCGTGTACTCATTCAACTGCCACCTCCTCAGTCTCTTCGATGCTAGTTGGTAGCGGTTGGTCTACCCCCACGATTTTTGCAATTACCTGTTCAAGCTGTTGTGGGAGAGCCTCCAACTGCTTCTTTGAAATCGTAGAATCAGAAGATTGAATGGTGACTAGAGAACGGGCAACCTGCCGGGCATATTTCAAGAGGGCGTCAGCTCGGCGTTCTTGCTCTCGTCTCGCAATGACTCGAACAATGTGACGACGAAGTTTTCGTCCAACCTCTTCGAAGGCAAGTTTCAACTCACGTAGGAGGATGTCATCTTCCGCTAATGCTTGCTTGGATTGGGCCTTAAAGATTAGGTGAACAAACGGTCCTACGACATTCGCAACAAGGCGAACTGGACCAGTTGGTAATCCATTACTCGCAACGTCTATTCGATAATTCCGCCAATTTACTGAGGCCGCGGCTTTCCAGATAGCACAATCGGAGTTATCTCGTAGTTTCGGTGTTCGATTTACAAATCTGTATAGGACACCTACCCCAGATTGGGTGGCTAGTTTTGGATCATAGACAGCGGCGACTTCAACAGCGAATGCTAACCCCTTACTGCTGGTTGATGGGCGACTTACTGCTTCGACAAATTCGGCATCAAAAATTTCTTGTAATGTTTTTCGAATGACTTCTTCTCCAACAGGTACAACTGTTTCTGTTGGGGGAGCATAATACTTCTCAGAAATGAAACTCGCGTACAGAGCTTTTACTTGTTCTGAGGTGAGTTTTTTAGGTGATAGGGTTGAAGCGACGGGATCTCTTAGATATTGTTTATTGGCTTTGGTAGCAATTTGGTAAGCTTTTCGTCTGCTTAACCTGCAATAACTTTTTGATAAGAAATCGATGAGTGTCGAATAGGATGTATTGCGAATAAGGTCTTGGAAGTCGCCTATACTAGTGGAGGCTGGATGAGGCATGGCGTAGGTAGGTTCTCGGACGAACTCTCTGACGCGACGTGGATATACATGAATTTCATTGTATGGATCAATGAAAATGATGTTTACATGGGCATTCAAGTATGATGTTTGGCGAACGTACTCATCAGCATAGCCACGTCGATATGGAAGATTGAGAAACGAAAGCTGAAGATAAGTTCCATGACTGAAGGATAGTGGAAGTGAAGTTTCTTTCAGTAAATAATCTTTCTTGTTCTTACTGGTCGTGAAGAAAATTGAGGTATAGCCTTGACGTTCTGCAGGATGACGGCTAGCGGCTAGGATTGGACGACCAGTTGTATTTTGGGCATCACTAAAGGCACTGGAAGCGCCGAATCCTTGACTTCCACGTGTCTGACACAATTCGGTGCTTTTGCTGCTCGCAAGGTAGAGACCAAATTGTTGATGGTCCAGTTTTGTCATACCGATACCGGTATCCAATGTCTCAAAGCTATACATTAACAGATTTCGTCCCGCAACTTCATCTGGGAGGATGTCAGGTTTTTCCAGTTCTTGAAGTACCATTAGTAGAACCGGTTCATGGTTAATGATGTCTCGAATGGGAGCAACGATTTGTTTGATTCGTTCAGAAATCGCATTAGCTGAAGTGGGACGCCGAGTTGTCTTCAGAGGCGGTGGTATGTCTGGATAGTCCACATTTTCTGGAGGTTCTGCAAGATGGAGGAGTGCTGAATTACGTTTCTGAGGTTTGGCAACACGTTTCCAGTAGTAGGTTTCTATAGCATCGAGCGCATTATCACTGAATTCGGCACAGTACTGAGTAAACTTGTGAAGTTCCATGGAAAAGCCAACAAGTTGTGTACGTTTGCGGAAGAACTCGGCTACCTCTCCCCGCCGAATAACGCTATTCTGCTCTGGACCTACTATGGACGCCGACTTGGTTTTTGGTGTAGATTTTGCCATTTTAGAGACCCCGCTTCATGATTGGCTCCGACTTAAACCTATAACCGTTCATACAGGGGAGAGGATACCTTAAACTTTTGCGTTAAGGCTAGACAAGCTCTGATATTATTTCAGGCTAGTCTTAAATCCCCATTTGTTCTGGTTAGAGGAGCTGGCGCCAATTGCACCTTGTGCGGATTAAGGTATGTCTGTAGCATTTGACTGCAGTTTAGTTCCTTTTTAAAATTAATCCCTCTCTTATTGCTAAGTGAACTTATTTGCGGGACTCTTGCCTAGGGTTGTGAGAACATTCCTGACAGTCTGAATATCTTTTAGATATACGAATTCATTTGGTGCATGGTAATTGGTGTCATCTCGAATTGTCCCGTAGCAGACGACAGGTATTTTGACTTCAGCCAATTGGGCTCCATCATTACCTCCCAAATCAGCCACAATGGGCAATTGTTCACCTACTACTTGATTAGTAATTGTGGAAAAATGCTGTACGAACGGGTGTTTGGCATCAGTGAAATATCCATTAGTGGAATGCAAAATTTGGAAATCATCAATCGTAGTTCCTTGAGTTTTGGCAACTTTAGCCATATAATCCTGTAACTCAGCTTTAGCTTTTGCTGGATCTTCTTCCGGTGTCAAGCGACGGTCAAACCGGATTTCACAGTCACCAGGAATTACATTCTCTTTCTCCCCTGCATGGATCATGGTGACTGTGAATCGACCATGAACCTTAGGATACGGAGCTTGTGGAGGAGCGGGAATCTTACTTCGAATCTTGGAAACCTTTGAGTGATATTCTCGGAGTTTATCGATATACCTTGTAGCACGATAAATGGCATTATCCGCCTTGTAGGGATATCCACTATGCCCTCCCTCTCCTTTGATGGTTACGCGACCCCAAAGGGCGCCACTAGCTCCTATACTGACATAGTTAGGTGCACTGTCAATTACAACTCCCGCGTGGCCACGCATCTTCAAATCCTTGAATAAGTACTCAATCCCGGCTCTTCCGCCAATTTCTTCATCAACTGTGACAAGGAGATTGATGTTAACCTCAGGCTCGCCTTGGGCTAATTCAGCCATTGCTGACATGGCGGCAACGATGTTGCTTTTATCGTCAGCTGCACCGCGACCATATGCTCGATCCTTTGTTACTCGGAGTTGAAATGGTGGCGTTTTCCATTTCTCAGGATCAGCGGGGACGACGTCGAGATGAGTTACATAGATAAGATTCACATCGGATGTTCCTTCAAGTGAAACCACCACATTTGGTCGGGATTCACCATCGATGGTGACATCTCGTCCGTCTAATACCTCTGTACCTAGACCCATTCGTTGGGCTTCAAGGCGGATCATTTCAGAGCATTCAGCGTAGCCCATTCGACTATCGCTGGTGAC
>JBHLNC010000246.1:0-3859 GCA_048937435.1 Promethearchaeota archaeon
CGTCGATCATGGCAACAAGACCTACTCGGTTGTCAAAACAGTTGCCTAGCAATCTACCATTAGCAAGTTCCTTGAAATGTTTCTCCGCAGTGACATACTGTCCGATCTCGAATCCCATGGATCGGGCATCCTCTGCACTTTTTGCTCCACAATCAATAAACATGCGATCAAACTCGGGACGATATCCCTTCTGTTGTTCTTCTACCGGGATGAGATGCGGCGCGGGCAGTCCCACCACACCTGTTAATTTCCCTTTTGCTCCATGAATATTCACCCGCTGTCCAAGTAGATTCCATCGATGGCCAACGAGCCGTGTGAATCGTAGATATCCCTGTTTATCAATATGAGTAACTACTAATGCCCAGTCTTCATCTTGATGGGCAATGAGCATAAACGTTTTGTCAGTAGCACCATTAACATGAGCAATGACGTTGCCCATTATATCCACATGAATATCATCAACAAGTGGTTCAAGTTCTCGAAGTACAATCTTCTGCACTTCTTGCTCTCGACCAGGAGGCGCATCCGCCAAAACCAACTCACGGAGTAACTCACGCATACCATCAACTTCCTACGCGGTTAAGGATTCTAAGCAACCGGCGCGGATTATCCGTGATCATCCAATCAACATCCAACTCAATAAATCGACGCATATCCACCTCACTATTAACACTCCACGGATTCAACATCAAGCCATGATTCCGACTCACTTGGCGCAGCACTTCTGAAACCAAATCTAGTCTCGGATGAAGTGCCGTGCACCCAATTTTCTTCGCCTCCCCTACCGGATTCTCATAATTGTACCCATAAATCCAGCCCGTTGCAATGTCCGCATTCAATTCACGGAATTTCCTTAATACCTGGGGCACAAACGATGAGACCAGGGTTCGATCAAGAAGATTTCGAGATTGAATTTCTTTCAGAATCTTTTCTTCAATCCCTTGCACCTTAACATCAAGATTAATGATAAACTGTGGCTGGGCTTTCAACAAGGTTAACACTTCCGCTAAAGTTGGAATCTTTTCTCCCTCAACCACCTGAAGCCGCTTCAACTCTTCCAACGTGTGCTCAACAACTAATCCACTGCCATTGGTCAACCGATCTAAGGTGGCATCATGAAATACAACCAACTCGCCATCACGGGAATTCTGCACATCACATTCAATACCATCCGCTCCCCATGTGATTGCCATCTGCATCCCGGGCAACGTGTTCTCGAATGGACCAACCCCACTACCCCGATGGGCAATCACCTTCATCTTTCTTAACTCACCTTGATCACTGGTCGGTATTCAATACAAACAGTTGCTCTTTTTCAGCCTTACGCACTGTTGGCGGATGCGGTAAATTAAAGGTGTCGAAAATTAAGGTGCACCTAAATCACTTTGATTGTCGGAGCGTGAAGAAGCGAGATGACTAAACAGCCTTCTGAACCAAAGGGAAAAATTCCAAAGGACCTCATGGTAGGAACCCAGACAAGTGAGCAACAAGAAATCGCTGAGCGAATGCGTCACATCAAACATAAAATCGTCATCCTTTCCGGAAAAGGCGGAGTGGGTAAAACTACTGTAGCCGTAAATCTCGCCACCTCTCTAGCATGGCAAGGACACACCGTCGGCATCCTCGACGCTGATATTCACGGACCTGACGTCCCCAAAATGTTAAGCTTAGAAGGCGCTCGCATGATAGGCGGCGACAAAGGTCTAGAACCCGTAATTGCGCCCCTTAATATCCTCACGGTCTCTATGGAGTTCCTTCTCCAAAGTGCTGACACACCAATTATTTGGCGTGGCCCTCTCAAAATGCGAGTTATCAGTGAATTTCTCTCCAAAGTCAATTGGGGCACACTTGACTACCTCATCATTGACCTACCACCTGGTACTGGCGACGAATCCCTTAGTATAATGCAACTGCTCCCTGACCTTGATGGGGTTATCATCGTGACTACCCCCCAAGAAGTCGCGCTCCTTGACTCTCGCAAAGCTGCCAGCATGGTGCGACAAATGAACACCCCGATTCTAGGGCTTATTGAAAACATGTCTGGCTTCCACTGCCCCCATTGTGGCGAAGTTACAAACATTTTTGGAAAAGGTGGAGGAAAAAACGCAGCGAAAGAACTCAACCTCTTTTTCCTCGGTGATCTCCCCTTTGATCATCGCGTCATGCTCCTCTCCGACGAGGGAAAACCCTTCATCGTCACGGAATCAAAGACTCCAGTTGCACAAGCCTTCCAGAAAGTCGTTGAACGCCTTATAACCCGCCTTAAACATCAACACTAGCGTTATCAGCTCATAACTACTCTACTACAAGAACTTGCATATTGTTGCGAATGGAGTGACTACTCCTCAGCTTTTTCTGCCTGAGCTGGATCCTCTGACACGACAACCAAATGCTCATCCTTCAGCGTGAACGCTGCCATTTCAAAAGTGTTTGTCATGGTAATTGCCTTCTTTGGGCAAACAGCTTCACACGTTCCACAAAATATGCAACGATCAAAACGAAACTCAGGCTTCTTTTTGGTTTTTGTCTTGGTTGACTCAACCATTGTGATAGCGGTAGCGGGGCAGTCGCGACTGCAGAGTCCGCAGCCTGTGCATTTTTCGATGTCGTGTTCGATTTTTCCGCGGAGGCGTTCGGGGCGGACAGCATCTTCGAAGGGGTAGCGAATGGTCGCAGTTTTGCGTTTGAGCACTGTGCCGAGGAGTTCTCCTTGCATTGCTCCAGGTCGTGGCATGTTTTCTTTTCACACTCCTTAGGGGATGAAGGTTAGAAACAAGTTCATTATCCATGGCCAGGCGATGACAACGCCGACCAAGAGTAAGCTGATGGGGATGACCCACGTCCAACTGATGTGGGCAATTTGGTCGATACGGTATCGGGCGAAGAGGGCTTTGATGTTCGAGAGGAGAAGCACAATAAACGTGGTCTTTACAATGAACCAGAAGGTGTAGTAAATTGCGGCTAGAGCTGGGATTGTGAGGAAACTAAAAATCGGCGAAGCTGAGATGAACGCCCAGTATTCACCCGAAGCGATAGTAACGTGTGCCCAGGGATTATTCAGAAAAACAAAGAAAATCTCAGGTCCGAGAGGTCCAGCGAGGAAGATTGCCGCTCCCAGAGCTGAAGCAAGCAGGACTTCAAAATCGTTGGAGAGCCGGAAGAAAGCCAGTTTCTTTCCAGAAAATTCAGTCTCCCAACCGCCTACAATTTCGGTTTCAGCGATAGGGGCATCAAAGGGGATACGCTCCGCTTCTGCCTGAGCCGCGAAAAGAAAAATTATGAATAAGGCGAAGAACGCAGGGTTCAGAATGAGGGGGAGGCCCAGGTTTGCCTGGTACCAGACAACGCCCGTGAGGCTCAGGCTCCCGGCGACCATACCACCAACGAAGAGGGCGAGAAGTAAAGGAATCTCAAAAGCGAGCATCTGAATGATGCCTCGTACAGCCCCTGTATAACCAAAGCGGTTCGATGACGCCCACCCAGCCATGAACAACATCAACGTGAACATCGTGCTGAAGAATCCGATCACTAGTAAATCACCTTCAAAAAACACAATGCCTGTGAGGCTAGCAATAGGCACAAGCGTGAGCACGCTGATGGGAATTGCCAAGGCTAGGATAGGTGTCAAAGTGAATGCAACCTTATCAGCTGCCGCAGGGGTGACATCTTCCTTGGCTATGAGTTTGACAAAGTCTGCAAAGGGTTGCAGAATACCTCGCCAACCTGTATGGGTGGGTCCGATGCGGTGTTGTTGGTCCGCATAGAATTTGCGATCAACCCATTCAAGGTAAAACGCATAGCCCATCAAGAAAAGGAACCCAGGGAATATAATGATCATAACAAGAGTAACGATTGTTTC
>JBHLNC010000247.1:0-3852 GCA_048937435.1 Promethearchaeota archaeon
AGAAATCGAGGGTTAAAGTCGGAATTTTCCAAAAATCATCCATTAAGAAGCTCATTGATGATTACTGTTCAGGGTTTAATTCATTATAGTAGTTTTTCAATGATTTCACAGGGGTGATTTCTTTGAAATATCGTGATGTTAGTTTTTTGTATTCCTTTAAAATTAATTTTGAGTGATGTAGTAAAGTTGAAAAGGCTGGGCACGAAAGACACCTCAAACCTTTTATAACCCCCAACTGGATTTCCAGGGGGAGAAAGAATCATGCCAGAGATTATTGAATGGAAGAAAATGCGTAAGGACGATATGGTCTATCGTTGGCCTAATGATCTCGTGAAATGGGGCAGTCAATGTCTTGTTCGCGAAAACCAAGCAGCTGTCTTCTATCGTGATGGAAAAGCCCTTGATGTAATGGGTGTTGGCCGTCACACACTAACCACTGCTAATGTGCCTATTCTCACAGGAATTCTTCGAAGAATTGCCGGTTTTGACAAGTCACCCTTTACTGCCGAAGTCATCATTCTCAACATGACCAAATTCCAAGGGAAATTTGGCGGTCGAGGGCAAACACGCGATTTAGCACCCCTCATGTTTCATGGGGAATTCTGGTACGAAATCGACGACCCCCAAATCTTCGTCAATGAAGTCGTAGCAGGAGAGAATTACTCAACTCAAGACGCCACGACATTTATTCGATCTAAATTCGTCGAATTGGCAATGGACGAATTATCCGGTTACTCACTTCAAAATGCTATGACCCGGCTTGATGAGACCAGCATGAAGGCAAAGACCCGGTTAGCTGATAAATTCGAAGAATACGGCTTGAAATTATTAGACATGGCCTTTGCCGGCATGGACACTGAACCAGAATACCGTGAACGGCTCTTCTTTGCGGCTCAAGGTGTTACAGGTCAGCAGGTCCTCACAGCTGAGACAATGCGTCGAAGTGCTGAAGCCTTGGGTCAAGGTGGAGGAGCAGCCGCAGCCGGATCAGGTATTGTGCTCATACCACAACTCGCCGATATGATGCGGCAGTCACAGAAACCAGAAGATGCAGGCGTGACTGCTGTCATGTGTCCCTACTGTGGTGAAGCAGCTCCACTTCAGAAGAACAAGGCGCCTAAGTTCTGTCCGAACTGTGGAAAGGTTCTCCGGAAACAAGTCGAAGAACAAGCGAAGGCGAATAAGTTCTGTCCGAACTGTGGTGCCCCTGCAAAGGGTAAGTTCTGCGCTGAATGCGGCGAAAAGCTTTAGGTGGACACTGGGGCTTTTGCCCCTCCTTCTTTCTTTTTTTTATCTATTGTAGTTTTTGCCAACTAAAATTATCTAGGTTGCAAGTTATACTTTTCAGCTTGTTTAAATACGGTTAATCAGCTGATGGTAGTGAACACGTGTTTCCTTGTTAGGGTTCCAATCATGAAAGGATATGCTAAATACCTATCATTTGCCCTCTTCGGGTTTTTACTATTCTTCCTTCTTGTTCCTGGTCAATCTCAAGCACTTCCTCCCCAATACTGGACACCTGGAATTGAGCAACAATTCTTTGGTCACACCTTTGCTGAGAATATGTGGACCAACGATTCCATTATCTTTGAGTCAGAGAACAATGACACCGTCCAGTTCATAGCAAGCTACTTGAATTACGAAGATGAAGGAAACAGCTTTCAGGCAATGCTCATTGCCTTGGGTGTTATAGAAAACGAAACTGGCACCCAATCTACTCTTCCCTACCAGCTTTTTGGTCTCCATTTCACGACTAAGGATAACAAGGATGTCTTCGCTGGATCACTGCTAGCCTTCCTCTTCGGGTTCAATGACACAGACCACAACGGTGTGCCAAGTCCGGGTGAAAACCGATTCTTCATCATTCCATATGGTTTCAATGAAGGTAACACTACAGCTCCTCTGAGCATCGAAGCGATTCCTGTGATGAAACTATCTGAAGATCACTACCAGTTTGGCATTCGATATCAAAATCTGTATGGACGACTGGTTTCAGCCAACGGTGCAGGGGAATTTTTACTAACCTTGCTCCTGCCGTTATTTGAAATCACTTTCAGTGAATTGACAGTTATCTATGATATCCAGATTGATCGGGAAAATGGAGAAATAACCACGGAGACGTATTATACGATTGGACAGGCTACTGAATTTTTATTTCTAGGGACATCTGTTCCCAACTTTCATGAAGCCCTGGGTGATATTGGAATTGGTGTTGCACATCTTGGCATCGTATTCACTCCAAGATATTATGTCCGTACTGCAGGTGGACTTCCAGTCAGTGGAACCGACCAATCCTTAGCCAACATCACAACAGATTTGCGAGGACGACAACGAGCCTTTGCCTTGACCACTCGAGGAACCTACGATGTTATCAATGAAACTACGGATCCAGATACACCAATTCAATCGGATCTTCCAGCGTACAGTTGGATTCTCTCTCCAGAGCCAATTGACCTAATCCTTATGCTTTGGCAATTACCAATTTCAGCCACGATCTTCAGTATTTTTGCATATGCCATGAGTGATTATCTACAAAATCTCTTCACTGGTCCACTCGATGTGTTGAATCACGCCGATACGATTTTCAACACAGCTGCCTTTTGGTTTGGCATCACATTTCCCGAATCTAATGGCTATCGTGTTGAACACGACCCAGTGTATACGGCATTTTCGAACATTGGACAATTCGCCAGCCCCATAGGCTTAGTTATCTTGGGATCCGTTGCATTAATTGCACTAATCATTGTAGTTCTTCAAGTCATCCGAGCTAATGGGAGAAGGAAAAACAACCACACTAATCTAAAATGAATCTAATCCGGTGGAGTGCCCTCCAATGCGATTTCTCCCTGATTTGTTTATCGAAACCCTCAACGACCCTCAGATTTGTGACGATATGTATAAAGGCGCATCATCTTCAGTGAATATAGAACCAGGATAGTGCCGGTAGATAGCTACCAAATTATGATTTGACGGGGATGAGCTGACCAATGACAGACCTTGACGAATTCCTCACAGCCATTGGACACCCATTGCGCCGTCGAATCCTCGAAACCATATATTCCAATCCCGATGTCTCGTATTCACAAATCCTAACTCGCGTTAATATTTCAAGTGGAAAACTGAATTTCCATTTACAGAAACTAGAACCCTTTCTAGCACAAATAGAGGGGCAATATCGGATATCAACAGAAGGGTTGAAACTGTATCGCACATGGCATCAGCTTGAAGGCCGATTAAGTGGCACAGAAACTCCAAAAGAGGATAGGCCAGGATTCTTCGCATTTCGTCGGACAATTGCGTTCTTAATTGATATTGCATTAATTCTATCTCTTTTGTTCATCGCAGCAGATTTATCATCTTTATTCTTTGATCCAGCTTGGTGGTTTTGGGACATACCCCTACCGATATTTATGACACGTATAATTGAAATGATGGTGTTATACCCTCCAGATTTGAATGTGGTATTAATCAGAGCGTTTGTACTCGCAATCTTGTGGATGTATTTTACCATCATGGAAGGCTATAGAGGGCAAACACTTGGAAAGATGTTACTTGGAGTTCAAATTGTCCAAGTTGGAGGAGCTCGCATGATACCCCATGCAGCAGCCATTCGAGCCTTGACAAAGGTACTCATTCTTCCCCTTGATTTGCTTGTTGGTTTGATAAAAACACGTAAGGCAGGATTTCTCCGGTTCTTCGACCAATATACCAGATCGTGGGTTATTCGAGCATAACGGACTACGGACGATCCAGCCAATTTTTTGCAGATTTCTTAGTTAACCGCAGTTTTCTAGATGGAAAACTAAACTTATCAGCTTCTTTAAATTCGCATTTTGAGAGGGGAAACTAACG
>JBHLNC010000248.1:0-3844 GCA_048937435.1 Promethearchaeota archaeon
AAGCGGTGCAAATCGCTCATCTCATTGCTCCAAAAGAATCTGTGAACATACAATTGATTGAACTTGGGGCTTTGCTTCATGACATTGGGCGAACACAGACACACGATATTACACATGGGTATGTTGGAGGGCAACTACTGCATCAAAATGGTTATCCCTCAAGCGTAGTGAAAATCGTTGAACGTCACGTTCTTGGTGGTTTCACACCGGAGGAGGCTCCTTTGGTGGGGCTTCCAAAACGAGATTTTGTGCCCCACACTTGGGAAGAGATCATTGTGTGTGTAGCTGACAAATTGGGGTCCTATGAGTGGAACGGCATCAATCAGCCACAAAAATGGTTATCAAAAATGGATGCGCGTTTCGCGCAACTTCAGAAACGGTATGATGTTCGTGCACCTTATCGGGATTCCATGCAACGTGCTAGGAACTTCGCCTGTTTGCTAATCAATCTTGCTACACACGACTAACGTCTGTTATGGAGTTAGTATCATTGCAAGCATTGCTGGGTCGATCACTATTGCTGACAAGAAAATAATCACTGTAGTTAGAAGTGGGACAGTGAGATTATCAGACCCTGGGGGGCTTATTGCTTCGATTAGTGTAGCGCTTATAGCACAAATCACACTAAGGATTGTGATTTGTGTCACATTAAAGACCAGCATTCCGCCAGTCGCAAATAAATCTAGGAAAAGCCAACAAACCCATGCACCCAGCAGTGATCCGATGAATACACTGATTGATCCTTCAAGGCTTCGGGTTGCGTTGCGAATAGTATACTTGTGTTTACCATATTTTGCCCCAACAATTGGAGCAATTCCATCACCCAAGTACATTGCCGTCAAACCCAGAGCCGAGATGACAAAAAATGGTGAGAGGCCTGGGAATAAGGTAAATGTTGCGACCAATAAGTTGATTGAAATTGCATAAAGAAATGGACCCCAAATGTGACCCGAAAGATAGTCTTCTTCTCGGGCCATTACACCAAACATAGTTCTGAGACTTTTTACTGGACTTCTGGGTGATGCTAAAAATATCAGAATTAACATCGGGAAGGATACTAGAAGGGCTATCCATGCCTGTGAGTAAAATGGAACTGTAAAGATGGAAAATCCTGCAAATAAATGAATGATTTTTCGTGTGACAGTAGTTGGATAGTTTTGCCATCGACGTAGCAGTTCGCCAATTACGATTACTCCAAAAACCCATGCATAAGCTATTGCAAGAATGATGAAATCCTGGAGAGTAAGAATGAACTGCAATCTTTATTCACCCGAGTTTGTGCTCGTCGCTTTATTTTATCACCTATTTATAGTCGGTGGGCTATTCATCAAAGAGTCTTTAAGGAGTGGTTTAACTCTCTAATGCTACAATGAATCAGACCGCTCGGGAAAATCTGCTTAGAAGTATCACTGGAGAAATCACTCTTGCAGAAAATCCTGGACGAGTGATGCGAAAGTGGCGGGAGCAATTTGGAGTAGCACAACATGATCTAGCTAAACAGCTGGATATCTCTCCGTCTGTAATTAGTGATTATGAAAGTGGGAGACGGAAATCGCCACGGGTTGAGACAATACGAAAATTCGCTGAAAGCCTCATCGTTATTGACGAAAGCCGTGGGGGGCAAATAGTCAACGCGTTCATTCGCCTTTTAGGACAAGAAATTCCATCTGATATACTTCTTGATATTCGCGAGTTTCCTGCGTCTATTCCCGCAAAATTGTTGACAGATCATTTAGAGTGCAAAACAATTGTTGACGATGTTATTCCGGATAGGGAGATTTTTGGCTATACAACAATCGATAGCCTGAGAGTAATTCTTCAGCTGTCGCCAGAGCAAATGCTCAAACTTTATGGCGCTACACCAAATCGAGCTGCAATTTTTACGCATGTGAGTACAGGGCGGTCACCTATGGTAGCAATTCGAACGTCTCAAATGGGCTTAGGTCCCGCTGTACGACCATCTGTTGTTATTTTGCATGGTCCCAAAAAGGTTGATTCAGTCGCATGTAAAATTGCTGAAGTTGAAAAGATTCCGCTTTATCTCTCGATGATAAAAGAAACTGAAGCCTTAATTCGAAAGCTTCGAAATTTTAAACCTGAGGTGTAACTTTCACAGTGCATACCCTCTATTTTGTTGGTACTGCTGGCTCTGGTAAATCAACTCTCACTCATGCTTTTGCCAGTTGGTTAAAAAATGTTAACGTCAGTGTAGGAACAGTAAATCTAGATCCTGGGGTTTTACATCTTCCATATGGACCAGATATCGACGTTCGGGATTTTGTCTCTTTACAAGGAATCATGGAAAAATATAATCTCGGACCCAATGGGGGATTAATTGCAGCTATAGATTTGATTAGTACACATCTTGAAACCTTACAAGAGGAAATCACTGACTTAGGCGTTGATTTTCTTCTTATGGATACTCCTGGTCAAATTGAATTATTTGCCTTTAGAGAAACCGGACCATTAATCGTGTCTAGTCTTGGGGGAGAAAGCAGGATGTTGATTTATCTTGTAGATGCAGCCCTGGGGAAAACTCCTGCAGGTTTAGTTTCTTCGCTTCTCCTTTCAGCTTCAGTATTAGTCCGCTTTCATCTTTCTCAAGTCAATGTGTTATCAAGAGTCGATTTGTTGAGTGAGGAAGAATTAGAAAAAGTGAATAGTTGGCTAGATGATCCGATTCAACTGCTAAATGATCTCCAAGAGTCACGAAATGAATTGCAGATTGAACTTACAAGTGAGCTGTTCAATGCAATTCAGAACATATTTTCAGGATTAGATGTTGTTCCTCTCTCTGCTGCGCAGCTGGAAACCCTTGAGTTACTATTTTCTCATGTTTCGAATACACTGACAGGTGGTGAGGGGTTCGAAACCTTTCGATAAACCTTGTTTTACTAAAAGGTTTTAATTCAGGCCTTCTCGTTGTATGACTCATTAGGTGAATTGAATGCCCAAGGTCGATGACATAATTGCAACAGCCAGTTACGAAAAGCGAACGTACCTTTTGGAAAATGAATCCAAAACAATAATGCAGACCTATAAAATTCCAGTGACCAAATTCACAGTAGCTGACACAGAGGATGCTGCTGTCAAAGCCGCCGAGAAAATCGGCTATCCCGTTGTCCTAAAAATTTTGAGCCCTGATGTGATTCACAAAAGCGATGTCGGGGGAGTGCTAATCAACATTAATACTCCCGACGAAGTTCGAAAAGGGTATCAGTCAATCATAAACAACGTTCAAAAACACAAAACCAATGCGAGGATAAAGGGCATTTTCGTTGAAGAATTTGCACCCAAGGGAATAGAAGTTATCATTGGAGCATTAAAGGATCCACAATTTGGACCAGCTTTGATGTTCGGATTAGGCGGAATTTTCGTAGAGGTGTTAAAAGACGTCAGCTTTCGAGTCGCCCCAATAACCAAATTCGATGCTAAGGAAATGATCCAAGAAATCAAGGGCTACCCAATTCTAACTGGGATTCGTGGTCAAAAAGCATCGGACGTTACAGCGCTAGAAAACATCCTTCTTCAAGTATCAAAGTTAGTTATGGATTATCCTGTCATCAATCAACTCGATCTTAATCCGGTTTTCTCCTATCCCAAGGGAGCAAAATGTGTTGATGCACGGATTATTTTAGAGGAAAAATCGTAGATTCTCTAAATTAAGTCTGCTTTTTTCGTCGCGGAGGGTAAAGGTCCGTTAGTTTTAAAAATCCCTCTTCTATACACTTCTCACTCCCGAAACCGCAATAGACGTTTTCTAGAATAAGGTGGTATAGTGGCCGAGGAATCTGTTCTCAGGCTTGCAGAAACAAGCCGACTTACTTCAACGTTACGAGAGAAA
>JBHLNC010000249.1:0-3836 GCA_048937435.1 Promethearchaeota archaeon
GTGAAAAAACATGGCAAGCCCATTTTCAGGTTCAAACATCCGCCGAATCCTTCGGGAAACCTACTCACCCATTATCGGGTTTTTCGTCTGTTTCATCCTCGCCCTTTTCATTCAGCTCATCGGGTTTGGCATTGGCATCGTTGTTGCTGGCATCCTAGCGGGTTTTCTGATGAAAAAAATCTGGCGAGCGCTTATCACGACCTTCTTAGCTGGCTTCGCCGCTTGGCTTGTCCTCTTCGGGTATATGTACCTACTAAATCCAGACGCCTCCCGAAACGCCTGGATTGTCCTTTCATCTCTAATCCCAGCCCCACAGGTTTTTGTCTCGCTCATTGGCGGCGCACTCACTGGTGTGGGGGGACAACTCGGTACAATGTTCTCTGACATTGCCTATGGTGGAATTCCCGATGACTTGGGCCTCCCACCTGGACCTGAACGCATTCCCACGAAAGAACTACCTCGTCGTAAACGTGTCAAGGGCAAACAACCCAAACGGAAGAAAAAGAAGAGGAGATACTAGACCGCTCCTTATTGATCCTAGAAGGGATTAGAATGGAGTGTGATAACGCACATCTTCTGAATGAGTAACAACCAATAAAATAGTGGGGTGGAGGACCATGCCTCGCCTTCATACCCCGTTTATGCTGCTTCGGTTGCGAGCAGCTGCCGACCCTTATCAGTGAGGTCGAACCAGACGTGATAGACACCGCGTCGTTCGTTGATGAGACCGTTCTGAGTGAGTCGTTTCAAATGATAAGCAGCAGTTGAAGTGGGAATGTTAAGGTCTTTGGCGATTTCACGGAGGAAAGCTTTGTCTTTCGACAACTTGTACATGATCCTCTTCCGGGTGCTGTGTTCGAGTGCTTCAGTATTTGACAACATAATCTTAACCGTGTTAATTCTTTAAGTAAACTACTATTTAAGCATTTTCGTTTGTACCAATCCACAGCTAGACAAATCCACACTAACCTAATTAGCAAAATTCCAAGTCTTACAAAGACCGTTCTAAACCCTTGAACGCCCTGTTCAAAGCCGTAGGATAAAGTGCCTCTGCACCCCATAGAACAATTGAATCTGGTGACACCCACCCATTATTTCGCTCTAATACTTTGCTGCTTAGAGCCCCAGAATGCTTCTAATGATATCAGTCCGTCCACAAAACCACCAGAGGGAAGATACCTCCAATGCGAAACCAGAACAGAAGGGCGGGAAACCGCCCTTCTCCATTTTTCAAAAAGCTTGTGAAACCTGGCTACAACGAGGAAAAGAAATTCCAGGACAAGCACTCTATGCTTCGAAGAGCACGATCCTTGCGAACACCAATTTCAATCTTGAGCAATTCTAGTAGGACGTTTGTAAAGCTGGACAAGCATACCCGGCGCTTGCTCGTAAGGTGGACCTTCCGAACGAAAACCAAAACTTTCTACCAGTTGCCGCATGGTGGTATGGTCGTAGAGAATGTTGCACAGATTAGCCGGAGCATTCAGCTCCTTCGCGTAGGCGATGAACTGACGATACATGGCTCGAACTAAACCTCGGTGCCGGTAGTCAGAGTGAACTGTTTGATGTTCACCAAAGACTCCTTCCGATTTGAGAATGGTCTTGTAAAACCCTGCGAGGCGTCCGTCCAGTCGAGCTCCGAAGTAGTGGAAACCGCTGCGCATCTCGGCAATGACTTGGTCAGGATCAAGAACGCGTTTGTCCCGCCAGGTTACGGGGATATGGTTTGCCTGAGGCCACACCAAGGCGAGGAGTTCTGCGATTTCTGGTGCATCATCTTCGGTCAACTCGATGATGGAAATACCCGGATCTTCGGCAGGAAAATCCTCGGTGCTGGGTGGTAAGGACATAATGCACATCAATTTGATGTTACTACATTTAACGCTTCTTTTCTTGCATAGCTTCAATCACTTGATAGGCTTCGGTGAGCGCTGTGCAGCCACCGCAACGGACGCATCCTGCGCTGTGGGTCCGGGGATCAAGTGTATGAGCATAGAGGAGTTGGGCACAGTCCAGATAGACATCGACGATTTGGTCGAGGTCCTCTACGTAGGGTGGAATATAATCTTCAAGGTGTGATCCAGGATTGGGTCGGCACGGGACTGGGACTGGAATGACACCGATTTCAATGGTCGTTTTGAATCCCTGATGGAGTTGTTCAGGGTTTTCGCCCAGACCGAGGAGGATGAAGGTGCTCACTTGTCCTCTGCCAAAGATGCGGACTGCCTGTCGCCAAGCACTATAATAATCAAAGAAACTGGCGTTGTAGAATTTCCCAGGACAATAATGCTTCCGAAGGTCATCATCGTAGATTTCTAAGTGGATGCCCACGGTATCCACACCCGCGTCCTTTAAGGCACGCAACTGGTCCGAAGAGTCGGGGGGTTCCAGCTGAGCATGAATCGGCACATCACTCTGTTTCCGGATGGCGGAAACGAATTCAATATATTCATGGACACCACGATCTGGACGATCGGGAGTCCCCATTGTAAGGGTGAGATGGCTGGCACGTTTCTCTTTTTTCGCAGCCTTGAGGACTTTGAGAAATTGGTCAGGAGATTTCCGGAGTATCGTGTTCCCTTGTTCAAGGCTCACAGTAATACTGCAGAACTGACACTCTAGCCCCTGATCGAAATAATCACAATGTTGGACAATGGTGGTGGCCAGACAGTCTGTCCCATGCATCAAAGCGATATGGGTCATAGGCGTTCCATCTGACAACCTGTCCTGATAAAATTCGGGAGCAGCAACTAGCTGGACAGGAAAGATTTTTCCTTCAAAGCCGATTTCTAACTGATTTCCTTCAAGAGGTTGCAGTTCAATGGCATGAAATAGTTCGAGTTGTTGTCCTGTCCGAATTGGAGCATTAACCAAGATCTCATCGTTGAGAAGAAAATAGCTTCCAAGAGTAGGTCCAGCTCCACCGGTTCGCCCACTCAATTCATCTGATGGAAAGTGCACTCCCCGAGTTAGCATTGCCACCTTAAGTCGCAGAATGTCGCGATTCAACTTTTGTGATGACATCATTTTCGCCAATCAATATTACTCGATGATAGTTTCACCTTAAAGTTTCGCTCTCACCAATTCAAGTAGTAGCGGTAGTTTTAGTGGTCCCCTCCAATTGTGCTGAAATTGTAACCTATTTACCATCTGAAAAAAAGAGGAGAAAGGAGATCTCTTAGACGAAACCAAGAGCTCCCCTCATCTAGCTTTGCATTGGAATTCAGTTGATTCGGAATATGCCAGGGGCTTTGTAGGGAGCAACTACTGGACCGTCCGGGGTTTGCAGAGTTTGCCATTCGATATAGCCACTCATGTGTACATTGCGACCATTATAGATCTCCCAGCCTACGCCGACTTCAGTTACTACACCGTTCATCCGATATTTACTGTTAGCAAATGAGAGTACACCTTCGTCCGTTCCCATAAGAATTAACTCACCTGTTTCAAGCACCTGAGATTCGAAATCAAAAGTCACCCACTCATAAATTGCCCAAATTTCACCGTAGAATAAGACATTTCCTTCTCCTGCACTGGCAAATGGTTTTCCTGTACCAAGATTGAAGAACACCATACCATAGTCTACTTCATTGATAGTAATGGTTCCTACCCATTCAGGTATGACATCGGACGGACCAGCCCAACCCAGATTAAACTCCAAGTTCATATCACCGATCAAAGGCTTTTTCGCTTGTACCGGTGCAGCTGCAACCAACGCTATTGAGAAAGCAAATACTAGTAAGATTACACTCAATTTTTTCAGTTGATTCACCTCCCAATCACTGACTAGAAACCAATGACCTCAGAGAACAACTCGTTCTCCAATGATGCAATCC
>JBHLNC010000250.1:0-3833 GCA_048937435.1 Promethearchaeota archaeon
GAGAGTAATCCAACTGGAAAACGGCCAAGGAGAGTGGTTAGTTTTACTGAGAAGGGTCGAAAGGGAGCTGAATTACTCTTCTCAAGATTTGCTTCAATTACAGCTGCGGCATTTGAAACCAACCTGCAAGTCTGCGCCAGTTGCGGCTGTACAGTCTATGAAGGGGCTCATATCGAAGAAATCAATGGCAAACAACTAGCCTTCTGTTGCCCCCATTGTGCAAAAGCCTATCAACAGCAACTCCTGGAGGCAGAGTGAGTACTCCAAGGTGATTCAAGATGAATGAAACTCCTGACACGGATCAAAAAACCCAACGGCTATCAATGCGAATTGAAGGCATGCATTGCGCTGCGTGTGTAGCAACAATTGAGAAAGCCTTGCTTCAACAACAAGGTGTTGCAAAGGTTTCTGTGAATCTATTAGAAGAAAAGGCTAAGGTGGATTTTGATCCCGATCAAATTTCACGGGAGGAACTCGAAGAGGCGGTTGCTTCGACAGGTTATCAACCTAAGCGTGCTACAATGACTGTTACTCTGTCCCCCACTCCACGAACTGATGAGTGGTCTTATATCAAAGAAGCCCTTGAAGGCATCACGGGAATTCTTTCTGTCGCTGAATTTACAATGTCTGGGAGATTGGTCGTTGAATATGATGAGGAACTAGTTACAACCAAGACCGTGCGGAAAGCATTGAACGCTATTGGCTTCGATATCGTAGCTGAGATGACCACGGACATTGATCGCGAAGCAATGACCCGTGAACGAGAAATTCAGTTCTATTCACTACGGTTCGCTTTCACTCTCATTCTTACAGTTCCCATTGTGATTATTTCCTTTCTCCCGCATCTGATATTGCCATACCTCCCGTTAGGAGTTACTCCTGCGTTTGTGCTCTTCCTCTTAACGACTCCTGTTCAGTTCTATGGAGGGTATCCCTTTTACAAATCGGCTCTCAATGCTGCGCGACATGGAAAGACGAACATGGATACACTCATCATGATTGGCACGAGTGTAGCGTACTTCTATTCAGTCGCCGCTACTTTTCTCCTCTCCGTGTCGATGGTGTTCTTCGAATCCGCTGCGATGTTGATGACATTCATCCTTCTTGGACGTACACTTGAGGCAATGGCAAAAGGCCGTACTTCGCAAGCAATTCGAGCGCTAATGGATCTTCAGCCCCCTACGGCGGTTGTGCTCCGCGATGGCCAAGAGGTCACAATTCCGACCGACGATGTTGAAGTCGGTGACCATCTACTGGTCCGACCAGGTGCTCAAATTCCGGTTGATGGCATTGTTATCGATGGGCAATCTTCTGTTAATGAAGCAATGATTACCGGGGAATCTCTGCCCGTGAGTAAAAAAATTGACGGCTCCGTTGTTGGAGGTACACTCAACCAAACTGGTGTTCTCACAATTGAAGCGGTGAAAGTCGGGCAAGATACCGTCCTAGCCCAGATTATACATATGGTTGAAGAAGCACAGACCCATAAACCTCCAATTCAGCGGAGGGCTGATGCAATTGCAGAACGCTTTGTTCCTTTCATTCTCATACTCGCTCTCGTTGTGTTTAGCATATGGTTTGTGCTCATCACTTTCACTCCCAATTATCCTGGACTCAATTGGGTTGCCGCCCTCAGCTTTTCTATCGCTGTTCTTGTTGCTGCTTGTCCCTGTGCCCTTGGCTTAGCTACACCTGCAGCACTAATGGTTGGCATTGGTCGAGGTGCTCAACTGGGCGTTCTCGTGAAAACGGGAGAAGGATTAGAGGTTATTCCGCAGGTCGATAAAATCGTCTTTGACAAGACTGGAACACTTACCATCGGAAAACCCACTGTCACCGATATCATCACTACTGGAGGTTTGGATGAACAGGAAGTAATCTCTCTAATTGCGAGTGTTGAGAAGTGGAGTGAACATCCGCTTGCACATGCGATTGTCGAATACGCAGGTGAAAGAAAAATTCACGTACCTGATCCTGATGATTTTGACTCCATTACGGGAAGAGGGGTAAGAGGCAAGGTAGCAGAATCGATAATAGAAGTTGGTAATGATACCTTCATGGCTGAAAGCAATGTTGACGTCGGTGAATTGGAACCACATGTAGTGCTCCTTCAAGAACAAGGCAAGACCACTATCTTCGCTGCC
The DNA here is from genome assembly GCA_048937435.1 of Promethearchaeota archaeon. GTDB lineage: Archaea > Asgardarchaeota > Hermodarchaeia > Hermodarchaeales > Hermodarchaeaceae > Hermodarchaeum. The sequence continues at coordinate 2,145 of JBHLNC010000250.1, forward strand.
AGAGATCATAAGCCTTTGGCCTTGATTGCTATTGCTGATACTCTCAAGCCTAATTCAGCTATGGCTGTTGAACACCTCCAGAAAATGGGTATTGATGTGGTGATGCTTACTGGGGATAAGGAACGCACTGCGCAGGCTATTGCACACCAAGCAGGAATCAACGAAGTAATCGCTGAAGTTTTACCTGATGAAAAAGCGAGAGAAATTCAGCGCCTTCAATCGCAAAACTATAAGGTAGCGATGACCGGTGATGGAATTAATGACGCTCCTGCACTGGCCCAAGCTGACGTTGGTATAGCCCTGGGATCAGGAACGGATGTGTCTGTCGAAGCAGGTGATATTGTACTCGTTCGGGATAATCTCCTTGATGTAGTTACAGCCATTCAGCTCGGACGAAAAACCCTATCAAAGATCCGCCAAGGCTTTTTCTGGGCATTAATCTACAACATCATTCTCCTTCCAATGGCAGCAGGTCTCCTTTACCCTTACATTATGCTTCGACCTGAATGGGCTGCACTTGCCATGGCCTTATCGAGTGTTAGCGTAGTGACTAATGCACTGCTTCTGGGACGATTCAAACCAATCACTGTTACTCAATCAACTTCTATTGGTAAACAGGGACCAACAGAGAAGCCAACACTAGCAATTGATCCCATTTGCAAAATGAACGTGAAGACAACAACGGACTTGTTTAGTGACTTCAAAGGGAAACGATACTTCTTCTGTAGCACTCACTGCAAAACTACCTTTGATGCAAATCCTCTTCAATTTGAAAACTTAGACAAAATTAAAGAAAGTCAGTAAAAACTCCAAATTTTCGGTCCAGATCTGGTTTTCAGGTGGACACAGGATTCCTGAAAGACTTTCGCAATGGTAAGCCATATTCAGCCAACTTAACAGAAGACTCTATATACTGCAATGTAAAGCAAAATGTGTTGCATTGGGTGCGGAGGAGACAGTTACCAGCGGCTGACTCCCACGTATATCCTCAAATGAAGTCAAAGTGAGATGGACAGTGCAATCCGTGGCATCGATCTTCATAGTTGATGATGAGGAGAACCTTCATGGAGTGTACAAGGCGCTCTTCGAATTAAGAGGACATAAGGTCATCGGATGTGCTTTCGATGGAGACGAAGCGGTTCAAACCTTTCTTCAACTAAATCCCAAACCTGACATCATCATCATGGATCACCGTATGCCACGCATGGATGGTATAAGCGCGACGAAAATGATCCACGAAATTAGCAAGAAAAGTAAGATTGTTTTTGTTAGTGCGGATGAGACGGTTCGTGAAGCGGCTCTGAAAGCTGGGGCGGATATGTTCCAAGTTAAACCAGTTCGCGCTGCTGCACTTTTCGAAATAATCGCCAAGCTTACCAAAGCAGGTTGAGGTTAAGAATTAGCCATTAACGCTTCTTTTTGTTTTTTCCTATGGCGCCACAAGACAACGCGCCAGCATGCCCCTAAAATCGACCCCAAGAGGAAGGAGCGGCTTTGCGAAAGCTGAAACTATATGGTAAAGGATAGAATCGTGGCGGGTCATCCAATCTCATCCCATATTTTTGTAACCACGTTTCTCCAGCTCCTTTCTGGATTTTATCATTTATTACAAGTAAGAGTCCTATAATCAGGCAACTCAATAGAGTGCCTAAAGCAAACAAAATCCAATGGAAACCGCCGGTCCATTAT
>JBHLNC010000251.1:0-3833 GCA_048937435.1 Promethearchaeota archaeon
CCATCCTTTTGCATCTTGGGGGTTGACTGTGACTGTTTCAATAAGACACTCAAGAGCTTCTTGGTGGCGACCAAGTTCATGTAATACCAATCCAAGGTTATACCAGGCATCAGCATAATCCTGTGGATTGCCAGTAAAGACTCGCGTGGCTTGAGTGAAACTGTAAAGGGCATCTTCAAAGCGATTCAGCTCTTTGTATGCAGCTCCAAGGTTATTCCACGCTTCAATATAACTTGGATCCAACTCGGTGGCCTTCATGTAGCATTCGAGTGCCTCATTAATCCGACCAAGCTGGTCGAGGACTAATCCCTTATTAAACCACACAGCCGCATCGCGTGGACGGAGTTCTGTAGTGACCGAAAACGCTTCTAAAGCTTCCTCTAATTTTCCTTGCTCACCCAATGCAATTCCTAAATTAAACCAGTCTTCAGCCGTCAAGTTCGAGGGTGGTCGTTTTCGCTCAGACAAAACAATAACCATCCATAGCTCGTTTACGCACCCTTTTAGCTTTAGACCTCTTGTCTTTAAGTTTTCAATTCCTCAACGAGTTTGAAGGATACGCATCATAAGCTGACCAAGGGGTATGGATTCATGTCCTGCTCCGATGACTATAAGCTCCCATCGTTTCATTAAATCACGAAACGAAACTTGACCAGTAAACAGGTTCATCAAAGTTACAGTCGCAGCTTTGTAAATCACTTCTGGAGACGGGTAGGAACCATTTCGCAGCTCCATGGTTCCCTTGCGGTGCAATAAGATGTGGAATGTACCTTCATCAGTTTCTAATTGAAGCACTTTACCTTGATAGGGTCCTACCCACTCGCGGACAAACTCGCGGTGTTCAGGTGTAACATTCACCTGTTGAATCATCGTTTCAAATAATTGAGTAAGCTGATTCGTCAATTTGGTCACCTTCCAGGTCACTTCTTTCGTTTTATCCAATCTTGTACGGCTTCAAGCACAGCAGCATTGACATGACGTGCGCTTTTGTCACCTTTTCGTTCTTGAACCTTGGTCAGAAAATCGTAGTAAAGTTCCTGGTCCATTAATAAAACAACCCGACCCTTTCGGTTGTTCACCATCGCTTTGGCAACGTACTGGTTCTGACGAATCGTTAGCGTTTCAATATCGTTAATCCCTAAGTGTGGATACCCTGGCCATTGGCCATCTGATGCTTTCTTATATCGTGGCATAATCTACCCTCCTTGTGGTGCTCCCTCCTTTCCTAAGTCGATGGATTGATCTCCAGGAATTTTCGCCAAACCCGGTTGAAATGGCCAATCCACGACATATCGCATGCCTTTCTTCCCTGCTTTGTCTCCACGTCGCCACGTACCTGCATAGATATTACTACCGTAAACTCGAACGAACTCTCCTAATATGAGAAGTGCTGCAGCTTCAACACTGATATTCGCGTCTTTTGCCTTCTGTGCCAATCCTTTGTGAACCTCCTCTGATAATTCTAGTTTCATAGGACTTTTCACCTCTGAGCCGTCATCTTCTTTCGTTTTGTCTTTGGTTTTTGTTTGGCTCTCTTAGCTTTTTGATTTTGAAATGCGAGCCGTTGATACGGAACTCCCCATCGTTCTGCATAGAAACTACCTTCAAGTGGCCACCGGGACGGACCAAGCATCCGTGGCTTTTCCGGAATACCAATACAAAAGGCAGCGATCGGAGTCCAAGTGCGAGGAATGCCAATCTTATCGCAGATGAACTCTACGTGGCGTTTATCTGCAAAAGGCACTGCTTGGTAAGCACACGCATAACCCATTGAGTGTGCAACTAACCACATATTCAGGACCCCCATAGCTACTACGACACTACCGCACAATTCATTGGGATACATCGCCGTGCTGTCGTGCCAAGTTTCCGAAGCGCAACACACTATGACGGCATCTGCTTTCTCTGGATAGCGGAACAGAGACCCATTTCGCATCTCCTCATACGTTGATGGGCGATTCGCATCTGGTAAGTACCATAAGCGTCCTTGGGTTGCCTCGTACGGAAAATTGCCAAAGACATACCGCGCTGCTTCCTGACTGATATCAGCGATGATTTGTTTCATCTCCTGATCATCTCGGATGACCACATACCGCCACATCTGCATATTTTCAGGTGATGGCGCATATCGAGCTGCATCCAGAATCAATTCTAAATCCTCATCTGGCAGTCGTTCACCTGTCATGTGGCGGATGCTCCGGCGCATTCGAATCAACTCAACCAACTGATTCGTTGCTATTGATTTACCTCGTGATTCTACTTTCTCTGATGCAGTTGATTTTACCTTTGATTCAGTCATCATAGATCACTCTCTTGTTATTCTACTCGGATAAGGTGCTTCTGCTATTAAACGGTAGCTCCGCTCACGAGTGACAATTCCAAACAAAGTGATTAAGGAAAAGGTTGCACTACATCGAACGGATATGCATAACCAAATCTTCAAGTTTGGCAATTACTGTAGCAACAGTGTCGGGAGGTAAATCTGAAGGGCTTGATTTCAACAATGCAATTAATTCCTTGAACACGCCAGCCGCTTTCGCACGGCTGCTCAGATTATTCATCGCGGTGTCTCGAGACTGTTCTATTAAAGGCTTCAGGTATTCGCGTTGTACCCGTTGTCGACCTTTCAAATCGCTGGTAATATTTTCTAGTGCCTCAATTACTGTGGCAACCCTCGTGTCAGGGACGTCAGAGGGTCTCCGTGCCGCTGGGACTGGTGCAGGGGCTGGGACTGGAGTTGATGCTGGTGCAGGGGCTGGAGCAGGTGTTGGAGCTGGAGCAGGTGCAGGCGCCGGTGCAGGGGCTGGGACTGCAGCCTTAATCTGAGGCAACACTTGCTGAGTAATGGCTGTCTGAATCGTTTTTTCAATTGTTTCAGCCATCTTCGCTTCCATTGGAACTAGCCCATCGGTAACTGCTTTACCAGCAGCTGTCATGACATTGCCAATGGCTTTATCAAGTGCATCAATACGCTTCTCAAGTGCCTTTAGTTGCTCACTATGTTCTTTTTGCACTTTGTATACTTGTGAAATGTATCCGATGATATTTTTGATTTCTTTTTCTATTCCGCCCTTTGCAGCAGCGGGTTGAGCAGCATTTGGATCTTTTGACATAATAGTTTCATCTCCTGAAACTCTACACCAAGAGTAATTGGTAAGGGGAAGTAAAATCCTTCCGCTATCACCCAGTCCGATGGATGTCAAATAAAGGTTTAGTTACTTTTTTGGAAAAATCAGTCGAATATCATTCAGACTGTGAAACCGCGACATTGACAGGGATCCCTTGGCGAACTGATGCTGTTACAATGCAATAATTTTCAAAAATCTCCACACACCGCTGGAATCGCTTGGGATCTTCTTCTGCAGTCTTAATCAGGATCTTCACATCGATGTGGTTAACACGCCATCGCCCTTCCTCATTCCGAGCTGTGGTGGGAGTCACTTCTGCTCGGAGAGAGTCAACCATTAGTTTGCTTCGTTGCAGGCAAAACAATAAACTGGCTGATAGACAGTTCCCAATTGCAGCAGCTAATACTCGTGTGGCGTTGGGTCCCTTGTCTTGCCCTAACGGTGAGGGTTCATCAAGGGTCCACTCTGGAAATTCTGTTCGATCAAACCGGACGCGGAATTCGAAATCGTGTACACGTTCAACAAGAATTGAAAAACTTCGGGACTCCTCATTCTCTGACAAAGGCAATCACCACTGAAACTATGGCAGACATTTCCTATTTATCGGCATTGGAAATTTATGCCTTGAGCACCGAAATCTGCTCCAATAAGCTGGAGTTACCACTAGTGAAGTAGTCCCATTTCATTGGGCACGAAACTAATTAT
>JBHLNC010000252.1:0-3826 GCA_048937435.1 Promethearchaeota archaeon
CTCAAATCCTCAGTGAAGGATGCCTATTCACTTGCCCAAAGTGCAAGTAAAGCTCGAAACCAACCAATTGAGCTAGCTGAAATCAAGCCCATCCAAGATACAGTTCCCCTCAAAATTGGACGCAATCCCACGGAAGTTGATCCCGCCGAAAAGATTGCTTATGCAGCCAAGCTCTGGGATGAAACACAACGACTTGATGCTCGTGTCTCAGCCATTACCATTCGTCAACGCGATGGGTATGGGACGAAGTATCTTGTGACCAGTGAAGGAACTCAACTCGAAATCGGGTTCGGCCATGTTCATCTCTGGGTCTGGGTTACAGCAAAAGAGAATGGAAAAATCACAGGATCACGTGATGAGACAGGGTCATCATCTCTTGGGTGGGAGTATTATGAACATAACCAGACACCAGAGGTGGTAGCAGAGAGAGTCGTAGATCGGGTGAAAAAACAACTTGCTGGGTCAACACCAAAACCTGGAAGCTTCCCGTGCGTGTTAGGTCCCGATGTTGTTGGAACCCTTGCTCATGAAGCCCTAGGCCATCTTGGAGAAGCTGATCTCACCTTACAAAGCCCCTTCAGCGGAAAAATGGGTGAATATGTTGCTCCAAAGGGCGTAACCATGGTGGATGATGGCACCATCAAGGGTGGAATGGGAACAGACAAGTATGATGATGAAGGCGTTCCTACCAGCTGTGTGGAACTCATCAAGGATGGCATTCTAAACGCCCTCTTAACCGACCGAGAATACGCCCAGAGAACTGGACTACCTGCTTCAGGTAACGCGCGAGCTCAAGACTACCGATACAGTCCCCTCATTCGAATGCGAAATACCTTCTTCGAGCGTGGTGATATACCAGATGATGAGCTCTTTGAGGGCATTGACTTTGGGTACTATTGCCTCAGCGTAGCTGGAGGTCAAGCCCAAATGAATGCAAGTTTTCAAGTCGGTATTCAGGAAGCTTTTGAAATCGTGAATGGAGAACTTGGTAATTCTGTAACCAATATGTCCATCTCTGGAATTGCCACTGACGCCTTACTCCAAATCGAAGGTGTCGGAAAAGATGAATTCCTTTTTGAAGAAGGACGATGCGGAAAGGGGCAAGAAGCACTAATTAGTGATGGTGGCCCGCGAATTCGTTTTGGGAGTGGACCGATAACCTTTGGAGGAAAAGCGTAATTCTACATGGAGCGTGTAAAGAGAATGAAAGATCGCCGACAAACCCTTCTTGCTATCGCAGAAAAGACCGTAGCTTATGGAATGAAACACTCCGATCAAATCGAAGTTCTCATAAAAAATAATTTTGAAATAAGTGCCGAGATCATTTTAGGAGAAATTAACCGGACATCCAAATCCCAAGATGCTGGCGCCTCCATTCGCTGTGTCGTTGGTCAACGTCTCGGTTCGGCTTTCACAAATCGGCTAGAACCAGGCATCTTAGAAAAAAGCGTGAAACGAGCAATTGCAGCAGCAAAGGCAAGTACCTCTGACTCAACGTGGCAAGATTTTCCTCAACCAAAGAACTATCCAAAAGAACCGAAGGTCTGGGATGACAAAATTCCAGAAACCGACCCAGGCGTATTTGTTGATATGTCAACAACAATGATTCAACAAACAAAACAACGAGATCCAGAAATCCTCTTTGGAGAGGGAGGAACAGGTGGATTCTTTGGATGGACAGCGTATGCAAATTCTAACGACATCGCGATTTCGGATCGAGGTACGGGTGTATACGCCTATGCTGCATTTGTGATGCCCATTGAATCAGGTATGACTCCAATGGTTTGGACCATCGATGTGAACCGCAATTTCCAACTGGACTTGGATTTTGTTGTTAAGAACACCGTGAAAGATGTTCATTTAGCAAAGAATTCAGCAAAGGGGAAAACAGAAACTGGAACAGTGATTTTCAATGCCTCTGCCTTGGATGAATTACTCACCTACGCCTTTATGCCCGCCATCAAGGGAGATAATGTTATCCGGGAAAAATCAATGCTAGCCGACAAAATGGGTGACATGGTCGCATCCGAAATTCTTTCCTTCACCGATGACGGACTCAAAGACAATGGATATGCAACAGGACTATTCGATGGCGAAGGGGTTGCTAGACAGAAAACACCCCTCATCGAGAAAGGAAAACTCCGTTCATTTTTATGGAATAACTATTGGGCACAACGCCATGGTGGAAACAGCACAGGAAATGCAACGCGAAACCTCCGAACAGGAGTACTTAATATTGCTCCAACAAACATGGTCATTCCTGGTGGCAAACGTTCACAGGAAGATATGATCAGTGATATCAAATCAGGCTACCTAATCAACGGATTACAAGGTGCCCACTCTTCGAATCAAGAAACAGGTGATTACAGTGTGGTTGGTAATCCCGCCTTTCGAATCAAAGATGGGAAATTAGTCGGAGCGGTCCATGGATTAATGCTTGCTGGAAATGCGTTCGAGTTCATCAAGAATGCCGAAGAAGTCGGTAGCGATGTACGGGCATATCTCTCGGACGGTGGAGGATCAGTTATTGGGCCGTCCGTCCAGTTTCGTAATATCCAAGTTGTGGCTAAAGCTGACTAAACTTATTCATCCACGGGAAGACCCTTTATCCAATTCTTTGGAAAGTCGCTCTAACAACTCACGCTGACGCTTTGATAATTTCTTGGGTACTTGTACAATTATTCGAACCAACAAATCACCATTTCCTCGCCATTGTGCACGTGGCATCCCTTGACCCCTTAGGCGAAGGACCGTATCCGGTTGTGTACCAGCAGGAATTTTTAACCGGGCTTGAGACGTCAGAGTCGGAACTTTAATCTCTACTCCCAATGCGGCTTGAGTGATGGTGATTGGTACCTCAATTACAAGATCATCGTCAACACGCTGGAATGTTCTATCCGGTTTGATATGAACCATAACATACAGGTCACCCGGACGACCCCCATCATGAGACGCCCCTTGACCCTTTAGGCGGAGCATGGAACCAGATTGCATACCTGGCGGAATCTGGACCCGAATGCTTCGCTTCTCCTGAACGGTCCGTTTTCCTTTGCACTCCGAACAGAGGGTCTCAGCGATTTCTCCTCGACCTTGACAGGTATAACAAACACCCACTCGAATAACCTGCCCGAACATGGTTTGTTGGACCTGGCGGAGTTCTCCATGCCCTCCACAAGTAGTACAGGTATTCAAGGGCGTTCCGGGTTCAGCACCCTTTCCTTCACAATGTGGGCATTGTTCATCGCGTTTGAGGCTGATTTCTTTTTCAATACCAGTTGCGGCTTCTTTGAGTGTAATTTGCATGTCATAACGAAGGTCTATAGCGGTTGTTCGACTGGGTTCGCGGCGTCCTCTTCTGCCTGTGAAGAAATCGAATATGCTTCCAAAGCCGCCGAGACCACCGCCGAGGCCAAAACCTCGGAGGATATCCTCAAAATTAATTCCGCCAAAAATATCTTCGGCAGTATATCGCCCACTTATGCCTGCATGTCCGAACTGGTCGTATTGAGCTCGTTTTTGATCATCGAAAAGAACCGCGTAAGCTTCTGAGATTTCTTTGAATTTGTCTGAGGCATCCGGCTCCTTGTTACGGTCGGGGTGATATTTCAGCGCGAGTTTTCTATATGCTTTGCGAATCTCTTCTTTTGTAGCCTGACGTGGTACTCCCAAGACTTCGTAATAATCGCGTTTTTGGTTATTACCATAACTCACGCTAGTCACCGAATACGCTTAACAGGAATCTAAACTGGGCTTTTATTTGTTCTGTCAACACAAATCTGAACGAGGAGGAATTAGTGTATTGACGAAAGTTCTGATTACTTCTTGT
>JBHLNC010000253.1:0-2830 GCA_048937435.1 Promethearchaeota archaeon
GGGAAGGAGGAATATCGGATATGGACTCCATTGCAATGATTTTCGCTAAGGGTAACGAACTCGCACCTTCAAGGTGGATGCGTTCAAAGTCTTTCGCTTTACGTACATCAACCAGAACATATTCGGCATCGGTTTGCCCAAGAAGCCTCGAGGCTTCTTGAATATCGATTGATGGAGCGCGAAGAACAATAGAACTGTATAGGATAAGAGGCAGGATTCCTGTGATAAGGATCAAGGAGATGACAAGTGGAAGTGGATTTTTCCGCAAAGTTACTCTAACCTTATTGTGGTTGAATTTGCGTTCAATCTCTTCAAGCTAACCCGATGCAAGTACAAAGGGATCCGACATTCTTCTATGCTTGAGGTTCTTGTGAAAGTATATCTAATACAGACTCTCGATACCCCATTGTGTTGTATGCGCAGAAAGGTATGGTGCGACCATCAGGGACCAATACTCCTATGCAGCATTTCACGATGTCATTTGTGTTGAAGGTCCAGGTGTCCATGAAATCGCGTGTGGTGATCATGAAAACATGTTTGGCAAGTTCTCTAGGGGAATGTTCACTCAAAGGCAAATTACTTTGGCATGCAGAGCAACGAGTAGCTAACCTCTCTTCGTTCCTTTTTGGAAACCTTGTATTTCTCATGATATGTTGTACTCGGTTTGCCAGGTTTTCCGTACCCGCGATAGCGGAAGCACTCCAGAGAGCCTCCAAGGTAAGGATTAGATCCGCTTCCAATCCCGGCATCGTGCGGTTCTCAAGGTAACTTAAATATTGATCGACGTCCAACACCCTGGGAATGGGGATAACATCATCCCCATTGAGAATAGCGTATGTTGAGAATCCACACGTAGGATTGCAGCAAGGGACCGGGATAAAATCCGATAATTTGAATAACCCATCCGTCTGTTCTTCGAGAGCCTTGAGTATATCGGGTGTGGTTATCCGTGTCATTGGGTCAGCTGGGAGGTGACGTTGAGCTCGGAATGCAGAATGGAAAGAAACCCCAAACACTGCTGGATGACTCAATCCGAATTCTACAATAGGACCAATTTCGTGTTCATTAACCCCACTTTCGATAGCTGGTACAAGGACAGCCCGTACATCAACTTCTGCTAAGCGATTGAGGGCTCGTAGCTTTAATTTCAATAGATCTTCCCTACCACGAAGCATGCGATATGTTCTTGAATCGAAGCCATCGAATTGAAGGTAAATGTGTGGTTTAAGTCGAGCGAGTTCATTTAGGAAGCGGTCATCCGTTGCGATACGGATCCCATTTGTGTTTAGCAGAACGTAGTCGATGCCTTTATCCTGGGCCAGTTCAATGAAGTCCAAGATTTGAGGATGTAAGCTTGGCTCACCGCCAGAGAATTGGATGACTTCGGGACGTTCTTCGGTACTAAGAAAGTTGTTGAGCATGAACTCAACTTGCGCGAAGGTGAGTTCGAAACCAGATTGGACTAGATGGGTACCAGAATTCGAGAGACAGAGCGGACAATCTAGGTTGCATGCATTATTAACTTCGATGATCGCTAAGCAAAGATGTTGTTTGTGTTTTGGACACAGTCCACAGTCATATGGACAACCCGAATTTTCTTGCGTACCGAATTTCCGAGGTAGAATTCCGGGTTTTTTGAACCTGGCTATCTCCTGATAAAGTTCAGCATCACCGAAAATCAATGATTCATGCGAACCGTGATTTGGGCATTCTCTGTGCATAAAAACGCGATTTTCTCGGAAGAAAATCTTCGCTTCGATCAACTCTCGACAGATTGGGCATAAAGCCTTGGTGTTTTCTCCATGCAGCAGTGGTATCTGGCTTTTATTGGAAGCAGCAATGGGTATCACATGAGCGATGTTATCCTTGTCCAACATCATCTTACCTTGTTGTCATCAATAGGTATTGAAACATGCTGTAAACCAAAATATAGGCGCAACGATGAAGGTTAGGAAAATAAGAAACACAAAAGCCCCTAGCCACCCTCCAGCCACACCTTTTCGATACCTAGCGAAAACAATTAAAAGGATGAGATTGATGACCATGGTAATCCAACCCATGGCAAAGGTGATGTCAAATTCATCTAGAGCAAGAGAAATCATTAGCAGTAAAAGATTTACACCGATAAAAATTCCTACTCCAATCCAAAGTTCACTACTATTATTCCGTTGTGGAGGTTCAGTTTCATGACTCACTGGAGGGGTTGGCTCTGGTTCTTGAGGAGGTTTTAACTGGTCATTCATATCAGCCTCTTTTCTATCGAATGGAGAATGATCTCATTATTGATCAGTCCGTGGGGATTTCTTGCTATTGTTGTAGATCGGATTTCCTTTCCTTTACCAAATCAATTTCAAAAAATTTCTTTCCTCCGGAAAGGTCCCAGGGTTCCTCCCCTGAATTGGATGACTCTTTCATGCCTCCTTCATTCTCGCGAAGGAGTAAGACGGATCAGGAATTTCAATCCGGGAATATTCTCAAACGGAGTGAAGTTGTCCAGCTTTCATAACTTGTCGTATGGCATAGAATCCGAGAAGGCTCAACATGGCGATGCAGAAATATTGTTGACCCGTAAGCCCGAATGCAACCACACGGTTGTTACGAACGAATTCAACAAAGAACCGAAAGAATAAATATCCGAACAAACCAAACTTGAAGAGATTGCCATCTTGCATCTTGGGATGATCTCGCAATACCATAAGTGCACCGAACCAGAGTAAATTGAACGCTGAGTCATAGATGGGAGTAGGATGAACAAGATAGTCCACACCTGGCACTTGTACACCCCATGGCAAATTAGTCGGTTTACCAAGGCCGTCTTCAGCTACGAGAA
>JBHLNC010000253.1:2846-3810 GCA_048937435.1 Promethearchaeota archaeon
CTTGCCGCCATCGCTGGAGCGAAGGCGTCGCATGCGCATCCCTTTTTGCCAACTACTCTTGCTGTAATGTAACCTCCAATATATGCACCTACAATGGCGCCGAGGATAGATCCAGGTCCGATTCGTGGATCGAACAGCCGGAAAAAATCAAGCACAATCGGGGCGACATCCCATCCATGGAAGAAAATCATTGATACGCGTGCCCCAATTGCACCCCCAGCAATGGCACCAAATGTGATAGGAATCACTTCCTCTTTAGGCCATTGTCGACGTCGTGCTTCCAGCAGAAGTACAAGCAGACCAATTGTGACTCCCAAAAAAAGGAAGAACCCGTGGGAATATACGGGAATGCCACTGATCTCAAAAAGAATGGGAAGCATCCTCCTCCCTCCTTCGAAACAATGTTGAGAACGATTTGCTTTGAACCAGCGTTATGGACTGAAAATAATCACAGAGTCTTTTTCTGACCTGACAATCGATGTTTTCAGTTAACCGATGAAAGAAGATGCCAAACTAAAAATCTGGAGAAAGGATGGGGATGATTCAATATTGTGGACTACGACAATGTAAGGATGATCTCCCGATCTTTGGGACATATAGTTGATAAACAATCAGAGAGTAATCATGACTCACAATTATTGCTAAATCCACCATCGAAGGCAGTGATTCTTATTATCAGTCATCATATAAGATGTGATTGAATTAATCAAGCCATAGGATTCAAGGGTTCCATTCCAACTTGTAGCGTACAGACTTCCAGATGAGAAAGAGAAGTTGAATTTGGCAGCGGGTTACGCTGCTGCCAATTCCCACAAACTCTTCTCCCTCTCCACCTGGCAGTAATATTGCCTCCCAAAATGGAATACACTTGTTGAGTGTAAAAGAACTTGATCAAACAGAACATTTGTGCTATTCTTGGAGGTATGGATAGATTCGGAAAGTTGGCCCTTGTTGCTTCAGCTTC
>JBHLNC010000254.1:0-3806 GCA_048937435.1 Promethearchaeota archaeon
TGAAGCAATCCATGATGCCCTTGCCAGAAATGGCAGTATGGAAATCACTATCATTGTATCCTGGAAGTGGGCTTCTGCTGCTGAACGGTCTTTAACTAAAGGTGCATTTTATAATCTCTCCCAAAACGCTGCATTTGGATCAAACCTCCAACTCTACTATTCAGAAGACACATACCTAGAATTTACACATGCAAAATTCATGATCTTTGATAGAGAGTACCTTGTCGTCGAAAGTGCGAACTGGGCAAAATCTGGAATTCCCCCCGCGACTAGCGCAGGAAATCGAGAATGGGGTGTCGTAATTCAACAACCCGATGTAGTTAATTACTTCATGGAGACCTTTGTCCACGATCTTACTCTGGATAATGTTGAACCCTATGTTCCTAACGTCGCCGATGAGGAAGAATTCAGTGAAAATATCGATACTGGTTCCTATCCGGCACCTTTTGAGAACCAAACTTTCACTGGATCAATGAGCATTCAATGTGTCCTATCACCCGATAACGATGTACCAGCCATTGTAGCCCTCATTGACTCTGCAACGACTACCCTTGAAGTCCAACAAATGTACTCGAAGATGGACTGGGATGGCAACGCTAACCAGTTCAATGATGCTATCATTGCTGCAGCACAACGGGGCGTTACTTGCCGAGTCATGTTGGATAACCGTAGTTCAGGCATGCAAGAAGTTGGTGAAATGCTTCTCGCGAATGGTGTGCAAGTTAGATTCAGCAATCAATCCTATTTTGGATGGACCCATAACAAAGGTGTCATCGTCGATGACAATAAGGTTCTAGTTTCTAGCATTAACTGGAGTTTTGAATCCACCCATGAAAATCGGGAAGCGGGTGTCATCATTACTCATTCAGGTGTTGCTAGCTACTTCACACAAATCTTCAATTGGGACTGGGATGTTGGTGTAAGCCTTGGTGCCCCTAGCGAACCCACTCCGATACCAATGGAATACATCATCATCGGAGCAGTAATTACTGTTATTATCATTGTTGCTAGCTTTCTCTGGAATTGGTACAAGAAACGAAGGTAAACTCTCTTATCTAATTGAAATGCTAGGAGAGGCACCGGTTCCCGGCTGTCCTCTCCTAGAACCTCTTCTTTTTGAGAAAAAGGTCATTTCAAACGGGGCTAATCGTAATAGGGAATATCCCCGCTCAGAAATCTGTAGACGAACCGTTTCAGGGCGGCTTCTCCTTCCTCTGTTCGCCCCGCCCGCCAATGCAGACGACACACATAATCGAGAAGTGGTCGGAGCCGTTGCACCTGATCGGCACGAAGTATGGCAGCATGTTGGCTCCTTGTGCGATGGGGTTGTAGTTCCTGTAAAACCTGCCAAATGATGCGATCCGAATCCGCCTGAGGTTGTAGTAGTTGTGTCATGTCTAGCGGCCTCCACTCTATCAACGTTTACCACAAGCCTACTAAAAGGAAGAGAGAGTAACCGATAAGTGAAAATCATAAGGCTATAAGTCCAAGGTCACCATATTCATTCTTCATCTAATACTCGAAGATGAACCTCCTATGCCACCATTGCGCACTGTCATTGTTGTAAGTCATACACACTGGGATCGTGAATGGTATCTACCCTTCGAAGATTTCCGCTGGCAACTCGTCAAAACCATGGACCAACTCATCGAATTAATGGAACAAAATCTCCAATACAAACATTTCAACCTTGATGGTCAAACTATTCTTCTTGACGATTATCTTGAACTACGACCTCAAAACAGAGATCGGCTCAAGAAGCTCATAGCTAGCAACCGATTTCAAATTGGTCCCTGGTATGTGCTAGCTGATGAATTTCTGGTCAGCGGCGAGGCCTTAGTTCGAAATCTTCTCTACGGGCATCAAAAAGCCAGCCAGTTTGGTAAGGTAATGCCAATTGGCTATGTCCCTGATGCCTTTGGTCATATAGCGCAGTTACCCCAAATTTTGAAAGGCTTTGATATTGACTCAACGGTTTGGTGGCGAGGAATCGATGACGGTGGAAAAACGCTTCCTACGGAACTACGATGGCGTGCTCCAGATAGTTCAGAAGTGCTTTTGGTCCATTTACGAACTAGCTATTCGACAGCAGCTAATCTTCCTAATTCTGTAGACGCGGCCTTAGCTCAATTATTGATGCCTATGAATCTCCTTGCGCTCAATGGTACCTGTTCAGCAATCCTATTGATGAATGGAAGTGATCATCTCCCACCCCAACCATTTCTACCAGACCTTCTTGACGCTGTCAATCAACGACTTAAAGAACCTGACATCCTCAAGGGACGATCCATTTCTCAACTCATTGGTGAGTTAGGGAAAAGTCCTACCACCACTGAAGTATCTGGTGTCGAAGAACTGAGCCCATTTCTCGATGAACTGTTTACACCCTTTATCAAAGAACTTCAAGGTGTCAATTTCAAGCATGGAACCCTCGAAGACTACATCAATGTCATTCACAAAGAAGCAGATATCAATCAAATACCGGTCATTGAAGGCGAACAACACTGTAGCAAATATGTACCCGTTTTGCCAGGAGTCTTTTCTGCGCGGATGTATTTGAAACAAGCTAACTTTGCCACCCAACAGCTCATCGAACGGTGGGTTGAACCTTTCTCGACTTTTGCCTGGTGGCATGGTGCTCCCTATCCTTCAGAAGGTCTCCAACGTGCCTGGCAACTTCTCCTCCAGAATCATCCTCATGATTCCATCTGTGGTTGCAGTGTAGATGAGACACATGCGGATATGGAACGACGCTTCGCTTGGAGCCAGCAACTTGGTAACCAACTTCTGAGTGAAGCCATTGCCCACATCAATGACCACTCAGACATCTTACCGCCCTCAACCATTCCTAACCCCTGTTATGTGTCCTTCCGGGTCTTCAACCCTCATCCCTGGCCCCACTCAGACATTGTACGTATTCGTCTCCAACCTTCCACTCCCCCCAACTCCATCGAAAATCTTGCCCTCTACGATTCATCAGGAAAGAAAGTACCATTCCAAATCACTTCAAACTTAGATCAATCTGAATGTTTCAACCATTTCCTCCCACTTCACACTCTTCCAGACATCTATAAGGGTGAACCTCAAAGTGATGACCCAACCCAGCAAATCCAGCTAACCTTTGTTGCTCCTGACATTCCAGCTCTTGGCTACCAGACTTTCTTCCTCGCTCCTGATATTCCGACATCCGACTCCCACACCATCTCACCCATTATAATAACTGCAAAGAAAAACTCCTACATCATTGAAAATCCAATGGTTCGCCTTACTGCATACACGTCGGACGGAGAATTGGACCTGCTTCATAAACCCACACAGAAACATTATGCCAGCCTCCTCACCATTGAGGATGGCGGAGATGTAGGTGACGAATACAACTACTGCCCTCCACAAGCTGACACTCGCATCTCCAGTCACGATGATCCTAGGACGACAATTCGGTTCATCGAAGAGGGACCTGTGGTTGTGACTTTAGAAGTCACGACACACCTTTCGTTACCCACCACTGCTAACATATGTCGAAAACGCCGTTCAGCAGACAAAACACACTATCCGATCCAACACCTCATCACCATCTATCCCACCCATTCCCGCATTGATGTAAGCACAACCCTCGACAATACTGTTTCAGACCATCGACTCCGCGTTCTATTTCCCACATCAATTGAGACCGATACTGCCTGGGGAGACACGCCTTTTCATGTCACCGAACGTCCACTTACTGCCGCGCCTCATAGTTGGGATCAGCAGCTCTACCCCATGATGATGGACTTCTACCTTACCTCGATTCTCAAATATCCCAACTA
>JBHLNC010000255.1:0-3483 GCA_048937435.1 Promethearchaeota archaeon
CCAATATTACGAGCTACCATCGTAGTTTTTTCGCCCTCCTTAAGCGTTCTGCGGGATGCCCGAGTAGGGCTTTCCCATCAATTTGTGCGGTTTCACCATTGGGCAGGAATAGTTTGAAAGTGCTTGTTACTTTGAGTATCTGCCGATGTTGAAGACCGTCAAATAGTGTAAGCGTTCCATGAGTTTCATCAATAATGTGACCGGTTAGTCTGTTCAAGCTGGGGTTTGTTGACTGCATCACAGTGGCGGAAAGTCCAATAAGCGGACGGAGTGTAAGGCGCTTTGGATAACGGAGCATTATGATGTTCCTCCTTCCTCTATGTCAGCAGGGGCAAGACGTGCTTCCTCATTCATGATGGTTAAGATACGGGCGATACTCCGGCGAAGCACCCGAATGACACTAGGGTTTTCTGACCCAGCACCAGACATCATTGCAGCTCGTTGCTTCGCGAGTTCAGCGCGTAATTCGTTTAATTTTCGCTCTCTATCCGCAGGACGCATTTCCCGGATCTCAGCCACTGTAAGTATTGCCATTTATTTTGTGCCTCCTTCTCATACCTCACTTATTCGAAGAGGATTTACTTGATTTTCCGGCTTTTTCCTTGCCAGCCGTGGTTTCTGATTTCTTGGCTTTCGGTTTCGCAGAATCCTTCTTAGTTTTCGCTTTGGGTTTTTCTGCCGCTTTTTTCGTTGTCTTAGTTGTAGCCTTGGACTTTGCCTTTGTTTTGGGTTTCGCCTCAACCTTCTTTTTCTTGGCTTTCGGCTTTTCCTCTACTTTGGCCTTCTTCGGCTTCGCCTTAGGCTTCTCCTCCACCTTCTTCTTAGCCTTGGGCTTGGGTTTTTCAGGTTCCTTCTTTTTCGCAGGTGCAGCCTTAGGCTTCTTCTTTGGCTTTGGTTTAGGTTTCTCTGGTTCGGGTTTCTTTTCCAGTGGAGGCACATCTTCCGGTTCAGGTTCAGGAATGGGTTCCAGTTCCGGTTCACTAGGAGTTTCGGTTGCAGGAGATGGTTCTCCACCTTCTTCAATGAATTCATCAATGGGTGGCGCTTCTTCAATGGGAAGTTCTTCCTCAATCACTTCAACTTCTGAAGCTTCAACCGCCTCAGGGGCAGGAACCGGCGGAAGTTCTACTTCACGGTGCATAATTATCGGTTGATCCGGCGCAACAGCATCTGGGAGCATTATGCGTACTTGTACACCCAATATTCCCGGTTTCATAATCGCATAAGCAATGCCATGACTAACAGCCGTGCGAATAGGTTCGCCCGTTTTGGCAACAAAGCCACTTCGGAATTTTTGATAACGAGCCCTTCGGCTGGTAAGCTTACCAGCGATAGAGATTTCCACTCCCTTTGCTCCAGCCCCAACAATCCGGCGAAGCACACCGTACGCTGCACGACGGAAATGATCGCCACGTTCAAGGCGTTGCGCCAAACGTTCAGCCATAATAGCGCCGTTTAGCTCAGGCACTTCAACTTCACTAACTTCAATTTGTGGGGCTTCCAATCCAAAATCGTGTTCTAAAGTCTCGGTTAATTCACGAACAGTGGTTCCTCGTCGCCCTATCACCATTCCAGGACGGGAAGCATACACAACGACTCGCATACCCAATGGCGTCTTTTGAAGGTCAACGCCAGCATACCCAGCGCGACGAAGTTCGCGACGTAAATAATCATTTACTTTGACTTTTAATAACCCTCGATTAATGAAGTGATCTTCCGCTGGCATTCTCATTCCTCCGTTAACACAACTTCAACATGAACCATTTGTTCATTGAAAGCCGTTGACCGCCCACGCGCCCGTTCGACAAACCGCTTTAGCTTCCGACCAGGATACGCAGAAATATGCGTAATACGGAGCCGATCAAGATCCAGCCCCTTGTAGTCCGCATTATTTTCCGCATTGGCTAAGACTCGCAAAATTTCTTTTGACGCTTTCACCGGATACCGTCCAGAATCCGCTTTGTATAACCCGCGTCGATGACCGACCTTCTTGTCATAGCGACGAAATGGAACAGCTTGGCGCATGGCTATGACCTTTTCGAGGTAAGTTTTTGCAGCTTCTAACCTGAGCCCACGAAGCTCATTACAAACCTCTCGAGCGGCTTTGGGCGATATACGAACCTCACGTCCTTTAGCCTTGGCAGTTTTGTCTGGATCCAGACCAAGTATTGAATAGCCGAATTCAGGCATGGGTATCCAACCTAACGTGGTTAATACACTCACTTTGCGGGTTGCAGCTACAACGAACCGAAAGCCACATGACCCTCGGGACTGTTCCGCACTCCCAAACAATGTGAGAGCAGAGGGGGAGAACTATAGTGCCCTATATAAGAATTCTGCTAGTCCCTGCTTCTTACCGGTCTGCGTCCAATGCAAAAGGTTTCGAACCTATTACAATCACGTCTGGAAGGACCTTTCGATGCTTCCGAAGAAACGCTAAATCAGCCTTCTGATCCCGACCTGAATCCGGAAGCAGCTCTGGGATACTCTCAATACGAGAACCAACTGGGTAAAACCGTTCACATTTCTCACAGCGCAGAGCACCTACATTAATTTCGAGACCATGGAAATATTCAACTAGTGGCACTACATCCATAGGCTCCGGTTTCTGCCGAGACAAACGAGCAAACACTTGCCGCGCCTTCGCCAACCGTTTGTCAAAGGTCTTATCCTTCGAGAGATTGTGCACAGGTTCCAAGGATGGCTCACTCAGCACACCCTTCTTATGATGCGCAATCAACTCCCCCGCTAACCCCTTCTTATCCTTCAACCGATTTTTCTCCACCTGAACCACATAAGCCGTAAGCGGATGTTCCTTACAAACCGGACAAGCCAAAATATTGAGCAACCACGGCTTCATAACACCACCTCTGAAAAACCCACTCTCATTCACAGTCAGCCCCTATTAAACATAGCTCTTCACTAATCAACACATACTCTTACCTCAGCACGAAGGTTTAAGCCCACTAGACTCCGAACATAAACCATGCCAACACTCCTGGCCCACATCGCCATTGCAGGCCTCGTCTGTCTAGTTCTCGCCAAGGAGCCCAAATGGGTGCTACTCCTCGTTTGGGTAGCCATCCTTCCTGACTTCGATATCTTCCTCGGACTCCACCGCATCGTCTTCCACACCCTCTTCCTCTTGGTCCCAATCAGCATCGCCATCATCGCCATCGCCTATCGCTGGTACCCCCAATACAAGGAACCTGCCTTCATCATTGCCTTCTGCCTTCTCAGCCACACCATCCTCGACTGGCTCCAAGGTTGGAACGCCCTCCTCTGGCCCATTCCCCTCGCCTTCTGGCTCAACATCCACATCACCATCCTCCCCACCAACCCTATCCCCACACCCCTTCTCACCATCGGACCCATGATCGCCCCAATCCACGTCCTCGCCGAACCCAGCACAGGCACCCTCTTCGACCCACTCACATCAGGCCTCTTCCTCCTCTTCCTCGCCGTCGCCATCATCCGCACATG
>JBHLNC010000255.1:3493-3792 GCA_048937435.1 Promethearchaeota archaeon
CCCTCAAACACTACCAAAGAAATTGTAAAAGCAATTGAACCAACCGATACCGACCCTTCGCCACCCGAACAAACACACTTTGTTTAATACGTTTGGTCATCCGATCCACCAATTCCGTTGAATGCTGGTTCGCCACCAACACCTGTAACACGGCATCCAATAACTGCTCATTTGGCATCTTCACTCGCCGAAATATGAGCCACTCAACAAAGGCAGGGGGATCCTAGTAATTTTAGTTATCTATGGATTTGTGCGATTTGCTCTAACATTTCCTTTGCTTCTGTATGTTCTGAATTTAT
>JBHLNC010000256.1:0-3790 GCA_048937435.1 Promethearchaeota archaeon
AAAAACATCTCCAGGTCGTAACGATACACCCGAGACGTTTCTAAGCTACCTCCCCGCTCTATAGCCACATACTCAGCGAAGCGATCAATCGCTTCCGTAACAGACAACGTATCTGACTTGGGGAAATTCACCGAAAAACCTTCAGTACTCATAGAAAGTGCCACCTACAGAACAATGGACAAAACTCGATTCGCTCTCAGAAATTTAACCGTGGGTATTACCTGCAACTAACGATAACTCTGGATTTTTCCGAGAGTTTCTCACCATTTCAAGCCCTTAGAAGCGCGTTTACCAACCAATGACGTAAAAACATGGTTCAAACGGAAAAATCAGGGCTACAAGGTTCAATCAGCTCCTCCACCGATGAGTTGAGAGAAATTGAAAAATCCACCAAGCTTTCAGGCTTAAATACAAGGTATTACCAGCTTTCTTAGGGAGAATTCTTCCAACCATTAAATACTCAAAACGTCTCCAGCGGGGTGATGCGATGAGCTCAGAGGCAGACGACAACATGCTCCTAGACGGGATAGCTGAGTTAATGCTTCTACCAATCAAAACTGGACAGGCCAAAAAGGTAGAAGCCCAAATCACACTCGAAGTCGATGAAAAAGACGGTAAAATGAAACTCAGCGCCATGATCAACAGTGCAAAATAAAAGAAGTAAAACTAATCTAGAGTACCATCTAGCGTTCTGAGAGGTCCTAGGCTTTACTAATGCCCCTTGGACAAGCACGTACACATACACCACAAACATGTGCACCATACTTCTCATTATTTTTCCGAGTAAACGCTGCACAACGATTAGCGTCCAGCAACATTGACCGATTAACGTGAATTGACCAGTTTACGCCCTTAATTGCTCCCACTGGACAGGCTTCCACACAGGCCTGACAATCTTCACATTGACTTTCTTCAATCGGCACACCCACTGGAAGAGGAGCATCTGTAAGAATCGATACAAACCGAATACGTGGTCCTGCCTCAGGAGTCACCAATAAGGCACTTTTGCCAATCCAGCCTAAACCCGCTCGGGTTGCCAACATCTTATGTGAAAGATGCCCAGCGTGACGTTTTCTATCAATTACCTGTGATGAAGGAATTGGTAAAAATCGATACCCCGAAGGACGCAGCAAGTGCATCACTTCGATTGCCAAATGATCGAGGTATCGATTCATCGCATGATAATGGTATGCATACAATTTCGTAGGACCCGTGATGAGTTCGTCGACTATAGGATCTGATAACCGAACGGCTATGCTAATTCCCCGGGGTAGCCCTGCAAACCGTTCAGACAGTAAAGACTCGAGATCTGCAAAGCCAACAAAAGCAACACGGTGTTCAAGGTATTGCTCCAGTTTTGATGCCCACTCACGAAAAGACATCATCAATCAACCGTATAGTACCCATACTACTTCATATGCGAATCTCTTCACCAACTCTGAGCTCTCGATACGCCTTAGGAAAAGACTTACGAAACATCTCTAAACTAAGAGGAGAACTATCATGAGGAGATAACGCTACGACTTTCGGTTTTCGCTGCTTCAAAAATTCAATATTGACGGTTAATTCTTCCCGCGTGATCTGCTCCCATGGAACCTTGCCCGTTCCCAAATATTTGTATGGGCTCATGCCAGCAATATCAATCGGTCCCCCCTCCACCGGATAATGTAACCCACCAATAATCCCATATAACGGCTCATCAAACAACGCCTCCGTTCGTTCTAGAAGCTTTGGCAAGGTCTGATGCCCACACCCCACAATCAACACAATCCCCTTATCAGCGACATTCACAGCCAGAGCCTGTTCATATTCAATTCCAGATGAAACTAGGAACATAGCATTCGATATGCTACCAATTGTTGCCACTCCCTTCACAACAACCGTAGGATCCTTTGTGTGCATCGGAGTTATCCCGGGGTATGTTAATGGCACAGGCGTGAACACACGCTTCCCCGATAAATCTCCCTGTGAACTACTGAGCGAAAACGTCTTCTTCTTAATCCATTCCCCGCCACCGCAGTGATCTCCATGATGATGCGAAATCACAATTGAATCAATTGAATCAACGTCAATGCCTAACTGCTTCATATTCTGTAATAACGGAGAGGGGTCTTCTTGCATCATGTTTAGGCCCATATCAAACAAAATTGCATTCTCATCCGTAAGCACCAGATACGCTACACCCAGTTCCTGCCGAAGGTTCGGAGCTCCCACGTGCCAATCAATTAACGGTAAAATTGACAGCGACTGAGTAACTCCAATATCCGTAAACTTCGGATACGACGTCTCTTCCCATTCTTGAGCCGCCTGCTTCTTCCCCGCTTGAAATGCCTTCAGCTCCTTTGCCAATTCCTTATCCTCAAGAAGATAGCTAAGTGTTACCTTAACGCCCTCCTTTACAAATGGGGCAAGAAATTGCTCTATAAGGATCTTCGGTGGCAATAACGCCTTCTTAAACTCAAACACCACACACCCGGAGATTCCATGCACAGCCTCAGGGAGTGTTGATGGTGGCACGATGAACTTCAGTTCTTTAATCTGGGGAACCCGCTCATTCCATGTTTCGATATAACTTTCCAGTTTCTCAGGAGGCACTTCAAAAAAAGCAATGAATCGCATAAACAACACCCTCCTTCTATTCTTGGGGGAGCATAAATGTCTGAAGCTCGTAAACTTATACACCTAGCTCCATCAAATAGTTTCTTTTCTGTTTGCTCGAAATATGAGTGCAGATTTCCTGAAGGTTTTCTGAATTTATTTCGCAGTAAGTCCCCTATTCACGAGCATAGACTTACCCAGAAAACAAAAACCAAGAATTATTTGAAGAATGCCCAGACCAACTACGCCTTCCCTATAATTCATTGCGAAAATGTAGGAGGCCATTAACCACTCTAGCGGGGTTAAACTCAAGTTCCAGAAAAACAACGTCCATCCAAAACCTACAACAATAATACAGAAGCTAGCCCAAAGAATCCATGTGACCTCTGAATAGGCTCCAGCAAGTAATCCTTCCGCAATCATGGCGTAGACGCCATAAAACATTGCAATAATACTAACTATACTAAAGACAATAAGCAGCCTCACATACAACATTGAAAAAACAGGTAAAACAAAGAATAGGGGTCTTAGCACAATCATAAAATAGTTTGCGATAATAGGGAGTAAGGCTCCAAAGAAGAAAATCAGATATCCTCTGAGAATCTGCTCAGTAACTTCATACGAACAAATCACTTTTTTCAAACCCAACCACCTCACTTTTTCCAATCAACATCTATGTTTTAAAATTGATGTGAAATCGGCATTTCACTTCATAAGATAGAAAATCAGTGTATAGACTTGAGAAGAATCACGTTTTCTTGCTGAAAGATTGCAACTTTTTATCAAGGTTTTGTAATTCTTTCTGATACTTCTTCTGCTTTCTAAGATACTCCTCTTCACTGATAGCTCCTCTTGCCATAGCTTCATCAAGAGCCGATATCAATACATCAATAGCCGCCTTCTCAGCTTTCCACTCCTCGCGAAGCAGACGCTGCTCTCTTTGCAGCCCGTCATCCTTTGGTTCTGGAACTTTTTTCCTTCCTTCCATCTCAACAAATTCTACGACATCCGGTACAACCGAAACCGTTGATGAGCGTTGCTTCTTTACAGTGGCTAACTGCTCTTCTAGTTCAGCAATCCGAGCCTGAAGGCTGCCAATTTCTTCTTGATCAGAATCCCGGTCGATACGCCGCCCACTAAAGGGATACCGCGCCGGATATTGGTCCTTACGATATGACTGAGCCCGTAGGGC
>JBHLNC010000257.1:0-3774 GCA_048937435.1 Promethearchaeota archaeon
CAAGAATTGCTGTAGTTTTGCCGGTTCCTGCGGGTCCGGCAAATAACAGATGTGGTAAATCCCGTTCTACCAGGAATCTCTTTAGACGGTCTGTAATTGGTTTTTGCCCAATAATTTCGTTTAGTTTCATGGGACGATATTTTTCGGTCCACATCCAATTCTCTGACATTATGCAGTTGACCTCGAGTCAATTGATGAGTTGCTATTCGATTAAGTTTTCGACAGTACAATAAGATAACGTTCGACTTAGTGGGATACAATTCGTCCTGTACTTCGTTTCATTCTTATTGTAATAATAGTAGTTCCAATGGTTAAAAAACTGATAATTATGATACTAAACTGTTGTAACTGGGATGAAAACCCGGTTGATGGAACAGTATCCAAAAAATGGGAAAAGGGATTTCCATTTACTCCTTGAATAATTCCTATAATAGCTTGAGCATTTGTGTGAGCTCCACTTCCATTGTATCGAAGAATTAGAAATCTATGATTTTCGATTGTATCGACGATTTCTTGTAGGTCAAATTGGAAGCCACCATCAGACTCCGTCAAGGTTGAGGTAATCAAAGATTCAGTGTCGGAAAATACTTCAATCGAAGCGTTTTCAATGCCAGACCCAGATATCTGACATAAATGACCAGTGATGATAGTTTCTCCACGTAGGTACAAAAATGCAGGAAGACCAATAAAATTTGTAAACTCTTTGCCTATTGTAAAAATATAACTACGTTCTGATCCATTGAAGAAATCATAGTTCATACTACGAACTGTAAAAGTAACTGGGCTTTCTAGACTTTGATTTAACAAACAGCTCAGTATTACTGATCCATTTTGTAGAGTAGTATCTTCTTTGATTATTTGATCTGGTTCGAGAATGAGTTGAACGAGAATGCCTTCTATGGGAGACAGGTCATCGCTTCGAACAATTATATGAAAATACAAATTTTGTCCAACTGTTAACGGAGAATCAATTGAATTTCCTTCTGAATCTTTAATATCTACACTATTATCAAGTTGTGCAAATATGGTTACTGGAATTGGAATCATACTGGGTAAGAGAAATCTTTCTGGGTCACCACGGAAGGTTGCATTTAATTGAATGGGTCCTAGTTCATGTGTTGTAGGAATTTCCCAGATAAAATGAGTGTGGCCGGTTAGGTTTGTTACTTCGCTTCCTAAGTACTCATTATGTGTTTCATGGAAAAACAGGATAGTTGCATTATCTATGGGATTTCCATTTTGGTCTTTTAGGTGAACTGCAATTGTAAATGGAGTCCCTCTAAAAGCACCTGTTTGCGTCAAAGGCGCAGGTAAGGCCACAGGAGAACCAAGAAATGTGGATACCAGCAAGAGAATCAAAAAGACTTTCACTTGAAGGAATCACCACCGGTTAATCCTTCACCTGGTGTTTGATTGATTTCTGGTAGAATTTCGAAATGTGATATCCTTGGTTCTTCAACAATAACAGGATCTTGCCACATCCAGTGACCATTTCTAACATCAAAAGGTTCGAAAGATAGTGGCCACCCTCCACTTGCTGGGCTACTGATGTAGATATCAGATTCCGTTTGAAGATATCTGCTGAGATAGTATCGCATTAAAGCAAAAGATCCTGCGGGCAGAGTCGCGTATACTAGGATTTCCTTGTTACCCGATTGGAATTCAGTAAGTTGTCTTATCCACGCTTGAGGTAGCTCCTTAACTAAACCATTTATTCGAGCATCTCCCATTTTCATTCGAATGACTATGTCTTCGATTAATCCTACGCGTCTTATTAATGGTTCAAGCCTTAAAACACCGAGTTCAACTAATTTGGATTTTCGGCGACTAGCTTGGGCAATACTCATTCCTGAAATTTGAGCAAGTTTTTCTAGTTTCACGCGAGCATCAGACATTAACACAGGAATTAATCGCTTATCTTTGTCGTCAGGAAAATATAGGCGAAGGGTTTGGTGCTCCTCCTCGTCATAATATGAGTTATCCTGATCAATCCAATCACGATGTAACAAATGGACACCAATAAGTAATTTTTTCCAATCGATATTCCAATTTTCTTTGCTAATTTGATAATGTGTAAATTCTACTATTTGTCCCAAATCTTTAACCACATACAATGTATGTGTTGTTCCAAAATGGGAATCAAGAAAGTGTGAAAGCGTGCTAAGCTCTTTTTCTGGAACTGCCATCATGAAAAATCTGCATCTCAAATTCCCAGAAAGTTCGAGCCGTGAAACTAGATATGGGCTTCTTATTGCGCTTTTCGAATCATGAAGTTCGATAATAACTGGAACTAATCCCAAAATGGGATAGTTAACCTTTGCTTGAATCTTACATATACCTAGTCTCTGCAAACGCTTCCATCGGTTCCGAACTTTCTTGTAAGATTTTCCTAATAATCTGGCGAGTGCAGGAACTGTAATTGTTGGCATTTGGCTGAAGGTTTTAATGATGCTGACATCTAGTGAACTTAAAGGAAAATTGCTGAACTTACAAAGCTCAGTTGCGAGCATGAAGAATTGTGCGGTAGTAATTGGTCTATTTGTGCATTCCGCAATGGATTGAAGTAAAGGAAGCACGTGTTCAAGAAATTGTCCATCTAATTTATTATCCCAATCAAGAAAGTCAGGTAAACCACGGTATCCACCTAGCCCGAATTCAACCTTGAATTTTGTAAATGATGAATCAACGCAGCTGTGAAGCCAACCCAGTTTTCCCGATAACTTGCTTGTGAAGAATTCCAGAAAGTCTTCTCTAACTAGATTTGGTAATATTGGAGGCAACCAATAGTCTAGTATCTGGCTAGCTGAGGATATGGCATTATCGGATATTTTTCGCCATGGCTTGCATTTCAGATGCTTAGCTACCAAATCCAAATCTAATCGCATATACCTACATCAGGAGATTGATGGCTAATGCTCAAAAACCCCACAAAAAATAATGCCTCGAATATCTAGCTCACTGATCTAAATTCTAGACCGAGTGCTTTTGCATGGTCATAGGCTTGATGCATTTCATCACTACTAACGCGGCGTGAGATGTCTTTATAGATTTCAGGCTTTTCTAGCACTTTCCATAAAGGTCGATATTGTGCCATTATATTAACTAGGGCCAAAGGCGTGTTTTCTGCTATCCAATCTAGAATAGGAATTACACAGCAATGTAGATGATTGGGTAATACCAAAAGGCGGATAATCATCTCTTTAGTCCCCTTTTCATATGCAATCTTAATGTTGCGTGTGACTATTGCAGGATAATCTTGTGCATCAGAGATTCTCTCAGCACATTGATTGGAGAAGTATTTGAGATCAGGGAGCCAGAAATCGATAATGTCCCTAAGCAGGTCCATTGATTCCATGGATAAATACATATTAGAATTCCAAAGCTGTGTGATATTGAATTGTTGCAGTCTTAAAGATGCTAGAATTGTGTGTAGATGGGGAGTTGGATCACCACCGACGTAATTGATGTTCTTTGCTCCCCGTGATGCTAATTCATCTGCAATTTTTGCTAATTGTGTTGGTGTAACTTTGCTTCCGTTGGTGGGATTACATGAAATATCATAATTTTGACAATGGGCACATCGAAAGTTGCATCCACTGAAAAATATTGTACCTGAAGGAACAAGGGGCGGCTCTTCCCCCGTGTGTAGAAAAGCCGATGAGATGTAACTTGTGTGATCTACATTGCAATAACCTATTTTTTCAGCCCGATCTACATTACACTGCCGTTCACAAAAATGACATTGATGGAGAATTCGATCCGCTATTGTCGCTT
>JBHLNC010000258.1:0-3770 GCA_048937435.1 Promethearchaeota archaeon
TTGATAAGGGCATAATCGTGTAGTTGACTTGGTGAAGTCCTCGCATAGCTCGGATGCGACTGATGAATTCTAAAACTGTTTCGGCTTCACCTTCGGTGATGTACACTTCCAGGCAGTAGGATTCGCCCAAATGCAGATGCATGTTGCCTGAAACTATGTGATTATAATTGTGGCGGAGTCGGGTTAATCGCTCGTCAACTCCAGGTAATTCGTGAACAGAGATGGCTGTGATGGTGGCGGTAACTCGACCTTGTTCAAAACGGCTTAGTTCAAATTCTGAAATGGTGGATCGAACGGCATCACGGATTGCTTCTGATCGGCTCGAGTATCCTCTTTTTTTCATGAATTTGTCCAACTGCTTCAATAACTCTGTAGTAAGAGATATGCTGACGATTGGCATGAATTCACCTTATTAAAATAATTCATGGTAATTAATAAAATTTATTATAAATCAATATTAGATTAGCACTATGTTAATAAATATTAGATTCATTTCCCTCTTAACAATAATGATTTGACTACCTGAAGGGATTGAGTTTGCACAGGCCCCATGAAGAACATGCTTGTAGCACTTGCGAAGTGGATTATTCGCAAATTACTACAGACCGATCTTTATGGAGTGATCGACGGTTTCTCATTATTCTTGTTTCTGTTATCTTCTTTAGTTTCGGTTTTATGTTCGAATTCCTACTTGTCTTGCCGCTATTTGCGCTTGTGCTGTTTTTCTTCACAGCTTGTATTACTGGGTTCTACATTGCTAAAGCAGGAATTTCAGGTCTCCTCTTCCACCATCAATTAAACATTGCATTCTTGATGACGATTGCCACGGTTGCTAGTTTTCTCATCGGTCATTCTGCAGAGGGTGCTGCCGTGATGATGCTTTACTTCGTTGCAGAATTTCTCGAAAGTAAGGCTAAGGAGAAAGCTCAGCGATCAGTAGCATCACTGATGAAACTTGCTCCTGAAATAGCGACGGTAAAACGGGTTGGTAAAGAGGTCAGTGTCCATGTTCATGATGTGGAAGTCGATGAGACAGTAGTTGTACGTCCTGGTGAAAAAATCCCGTTAGATGGCGTTGTGAGTAGCGGGACTTCGAGTGTGAATCAAGCTCCTATTACAGGCGAGTCTATTCCTGTGACGAAACAAGTCAACGATGAAGTATATGCTGGGACTATCAACAATGAAGGATACCTTGAGGTTCGGGTAACCCGACTTTCTGATGAAACGGTGCTTTCGAAAATCTTGACCCTGGTTGAAGAGGCACAGAAGGAGAAATCAACCACTGAGCATTTTATCGATAAATTTGCGAAATATTATTCGCCAGCAATTGTGCTTCTTGCTCTACTCGTGGTAATTATTCCTCCATTGTTTTTAGATCGTTCTTGGTTCGAATGGGTGTATCGTGGCCTTGTTCTCTTGGTTATCTCGTGTCCGTGTGCTTTTGCCATATCAACTCCTGTGGCGATGGTGTCCGCCCTCACTAGCGCAACCAAGAATGGTGTGTTGATTAAGGGAAGTCGGTATGTCGAGGAATTGGGAAACATAAAAATTGTGGCGTTTGATAAAACGGGTACATTAACTGAGGGGCAGTTAATGGTTACTGATATCATCCCAGTAAATGGGTCCTCTGAAGAGATTCTTGAAGTTGCGGCTTCTTTAGAAACGTTTTCGGAGCATCCTATAAGCCAGGCAATCGTTGAGAAGATTGCTAACCCTGGTGGGTCGATTCTGCCTGTGAAGGATTTCAGTGCAATACCTGGTCGTGGCGTCTCAGGAACGATTGATGGAATGGAGTTCTTTATTGGAAGTGAACGGTTATTCACAGAGCAAGGTATTACGTTTTCACTGGAAATAGTTGATTGGCTCGAACAAGAAGGCAAAACAGTTGTGCTCGTAGGCACAGAAAACGAAGTGATTGGTATTATTGCAGTTCAAGACGTGGTGCGGCAAT
Organism: Promethearchaeota archaeon; assembly: GCA_048937435.1. Taxonomy (GTDB): domain Archaea; phylum Asgardarchaeota; class Hermodarchaeia; order Hermodarchaeales; family Hermodarchaeaceae; genus Hermodarchaeum. The sequence continues at coordinate 1,952 of JBHLNC010000258.1, forward strand.
CTGCGGTTGCTGCAATTTCGGCGTTGAAGAAAATGGGGATTTCACCTGTCATGTTAACTGGAGATAATCAAAAAACAGCTAGGGCTATTGCGTCTGAAGTGGGGATTGAGGAAGTCTATGCAGAGTTGTTACCGGCGGATAAGGTGAAGGTCATCAAGGCATTACAGGAGAGATATGGGTCTATTGCAATGGTAGGTGATGGAATTAATGATGCGCCTGCTTTGGCGGCAGCGGATGTTGGTATTGCGATGGGTGCGATTGGTAGTGATGCCGCTATTGATACTGCAGATATCGCCCTAATGCAAGATGAGCTTACGAGCTTACCCTATTTATTCCGGTTGAGTAGAAAGACTCGGGGCATTGTTCGGCAAAATGTCGTTAGCTCATTATTGGTAAAATTCAGTCTTGCAGTCCTCACATTCCCTGGGCTCATCTCGTTATGGGTTGCCGTTGCGGTTGGAGACATGGGCTTATCATTAGCAGTGATTCTTAACGCCATGCGTTTGTCAAGAATTCGAACGAACATCAATGGCACAGAGCCATTAGTTTAGGGTTTACCAAAGGAGCTTCTGTACTCTTGAAGAAGCTCTTCATTAACTTCTAGATCTTGAAAAATAACTGGTGCGATTTCTTTTACAAGTCGCAGCATTTCATTGGCAATGGCTCGAATTTCGAATTGGGCGGTTTGATGCAATCGGAGGGGAAAGAAGGATTCTAGGAGGGTTCGGGCATTGAAGGTAGCAATAATTGCAGTTTCAGAACCCATTGGTGCTAGATATCGGGCATCTTCCATGGGGACGCCACGTCGGTAGTATTCGCGGTATAGCGCTTCTGCAGCTTGTTGCAGTTTTTCTGGGTCTTCTGCAGCTTCGAGTACAGATTTGGGAAGGATGAGCTCTTTGATTTTAGTGCGTCGAAATGATTTCTGCAAGTAGCTGGCAATGCGGTGGCGCACAAATTGGTGGGTGAAGACGCGGGAGACGCCTGTGATTTCAAAGGTGAAGACGGCGTGTTCTAGCACAGAGGTATGACCCATTTTAATGACCTTACGCAAGAATGCCTCCCATCCTCCGCTTGGGATTTTTCTTTCAAGCTCTTCCCAAGTTTCTGATACATTTGAATACCGACCAATCTTCGCGCAAAGGAGATCAGGATTTTTTGTGTGCGACAGTATTGTAATTTTCAAGAGTTGCAACCCCAGATTGGATGGATAGTACTGGCTAGCTTGGATATATCTTTTCGCTGATAATACATGCTTATATCTCTGAAATCTCCCCAAGGTATTAGCAACGTGTACGACTCTAAATGTGGATACACATGATTGAATTTCTCATGCTTTTCATTTTCTTGGGGATTTGTATCTGCATCGCATCAGTAGCTAGAAGAGGACGAAGTGATTCAGAGGATCGCAGGACTGTGAGCTATACAACAACGCAATCGAGTTCCAGGCAAACCACTGCTCAAACCTTCTATCGCTATAAACAGTCCCAAACGCGAACCCGTGACCAAAGCTCTAGTCCAATTGGAGGGACTTGTTTAGATTGTGGGGCGGTCTTTAAAGAAGAAACTTCTTTGCAGTGTCCGAGTTGTGGGGTTGACCGAAAGCGTTGCCCTATTTGTCAGCGTTTTGTTACAGCTGAGCAAGATTTGTTGGCCTGCCCCCATTGTAAAGCTTTTGGGCATGCTAATGAAATGGAGCTTTGGGTTCATGAGGGGCGAGTTTGCCCATATTGTGGGAGAAAACTTGCTACCCTTGATTTACAAGAGCCAAAAAGACGTCCCCAGAAGCGAACAAAAGCACGTCGCAAAAAGAATACGA
>JBHLNC010000259.1:0-1288 GCA_048937435.1 Promethearchaeota archaeon
CATTCGTGTGTTCACAGGATTTCGATCACAATACAATGATGCCTTAGGTCCTACCAAAGGTGGTATTCGCTATCATCCAGAAGTAACCTTAGATGAAGTTATTGCGTTATCAGCGTGGATGACCTTTAAGACTGCAGTCGTGGGTCTTCCTTTAGGTGGCGGTAAAGGCGGGATACGGTGTAATCCCAAAGAAATGTCCGTCGATGAACTAGAACGTTTAACACGAGGGTACACAAGAGAACTAGTTCGATTTATAGGACCTCACACTGATATTCCAGCGCCAGATGTCTATACAAACTCACAAACGATGACTTGGATTATGGATGAATATACTGAATGTACAGGAACCTATTGTCCCGGTGTCGTCACCGGTAAACCTGTGGGAATTGGCGGCTCTAAGGGTCGTGACGAAGCAACCTCACGCGGCCTAGTCTATACCGTATTTGACGCGGCTGAGCATCTTGGTATTCCACTGAAAGATGCACGCATAGTTGTCCAAGGCTTTGGAAACGTTGGATCTCATGTGGCCAGAATTTTACACGAAGAGGGGTGTAAAATTATTGGTATATCTGATTCAAAAGGAGGAATCTTTAATCCTGAAGGTTTAGATCCATTTAGAGTGGGAGAGCATAAAAAAGAAACTGGATCGGTTGTTAACTTTCCAGAATCTTTTCCAATTAGTAATCAAGACCTTTTAGAACTTGATTGTGAAATTCTAATTCCTGCGGCTCTTGAGAACGTCATTACTGCTGAAAATGCCCCACGCATCAAGGCAAAAGTTATCGCTGAAGGTGCTAATGGGCCAACAACCCCCGAAGCTGATGAAATCCTGCATCAACAAAACATCTTCCTAATTCCTGATATCCTAGCAAATGCAGGGGGAGTCACTGTAAGTTATTTCGAAATGGTTCAAAACCAAATGAATTACTTCTGGTCAGTTGAAGAAGTAAGGGAGAAATTGCAGAAAATCATGAACACAGCTTTTCATGAGGTGCTAGCAATCTCTAAAGAACACGATGTTCCTATGCGGATTGCAGCCTACATGTTAGCTGTAAGTCGAATTGGTTATGTGATGCGAACGCGAAAAAGCTTATCAGCGAAGAAACCCATCACTATTCCAATCTAACCAAAAGTAACCCTATTTTCAGGCAGCCTTAGGCAGTGCAGGTAGTGGGGTTAAATTGGAGGCAAAGAAATCCATCATGTTCTGGTCAAAGAGACACCGCTCGCAGTTCAGCAGTCTCGTACAGCTTCGACTACTGACGACCCCGGCCTCTGACCAGATGCA
>JBHLNC010000259.1:1298-3769 GCA_048937435.1 Promethearchaeota archaeon
CTTACAATTTTGAATGTACATTCAGTCATAAAATATGTACAAGATTAATAAGCGAGTGTACATCGCTGTGAAATGGGGGACTTATGTTGTCAGTACATATTCATACCACAATCCCCAGAAAATCAGGAGAAATTCTTACCAAGCTTGCAGGGACTTACGGAACAAAGAGTCGTGTACTTGAGAAAGCACTGGAAACTTTGTTACGCGTTGATAAGGTTGGCTCTTGCGATGACTGTACATTGAAGGCACAAATTGAGGAGCAAACTAGAATACGAGAAGCCTTGGAGCTAGCCTCGGTCCGAAAGGAACTACTTGATGAACTTCTAAAAATTGCACTTTCAGACCAGACATTAGATGAGTTTATCCAATGGCAACGAAACGAGGCACAAAATACAATTGAACTCATAAGGAGCTCCATCCATTGGAAAGTTCCTACAAATTTCAGGGAATTTCTTTCAATGATAGAGCAAATTGGTGAGATTACACGACTGTTTGATATTGCTTCTTACCGTGAGGCAGATAACACAATTATTCTTCGCCCAAATGTGTTCTTAAGAATGCCAGAGCTGGCAGCGTTTCAACAAGCTTTGATTCTAGAAGGAATTGGCATTCATTTTGATCTCCGTATAATGCGAAAAGAGATTATTTTGAAGATGCTTCGCAAAGATCTAGCAACCGTTCGAAGAAATGACCCAGTTCAAGAGATTATTATGCGAATGGAAGAAAAAATTGGAGTACTCAAACCCCAATTATTCAAAGATCAATTGGCATTAGTAGGTCCCGCATTTTTGAGTTGGGCTGCAAAGAGCTTAGAGGGTTCAATTGCAGACTTGGGGACGGTGATCGAGGACATAAGATTATTTCTAAAACCAGCAGAATTACCCGAAGACCCTCAAGAATTTCTTGAGGGATTATTAAGAGCAGGACAGAATATGAATTGGATCTCCCAGTTAAGCATAAATCGCGAATCTGAAAATCGATATCATATTGCATTTCAAGCAACATCACCTTCAATGGCTAACATAGCAACGGTTAGCTTTGCGTTGATTCTTGCCACTCGTGGATGGAAGCTCATTAGATACGCCACCGAATACGATCAGGGTCGTATTGCCATTGAATTTGTTGGTGAAGGCGGCCAGGATGTGCTGGATCAGCTTGTTGAAATGAATCTGTTTCGTGTCCTTAATGAACAATTTCTGGATTCAATTCCTATTCCACGAGAACTATTCGATTCATTCGCTATCAAAGTCTATGATAGTGATAATCAACGATTTGAGGAAGTGTATCGGAATATTGGTTTTCGGGTTGCCAATGCAATTCAAATGTTAGCGAAAACAGATGAAGAAAAAAGTCAACGATTAGCCAGAAGGTTCATAGAAAGGAATCTGCATCAAGCCCAGCCCAATGCCGAACTTCGGTTTATTGATGAAACAAATTTTTCTGTAGTCTTCAACCAGTTGGAGCCAATGACTTTGGCTAGTCAAAGAATTTTGATACAGGCAATGTATGAAGCGTTAGGCTACGAAGTTTCTAGTACTACCTTTCAAAATCTATTGAATGTTAAATTAAAAATGGTTGGGAAACCCACCCTTAGTCCCCTTCGCCGCCGTGAGGTAGTACAAATGGTTAGTGATGCTATTGCTGCAGATTCAGCTAGAGACGCGCTTACACAAGTAAAACCAACATTAGACGAGCTCTTCCCACTCGAGTATCCTTGGTCACTGAATGAGGTTGGTAGCCGTCTACTCGAAATGTATCGAGAGCTTGGTATTCAAGTAGAAATCGAGTATTTTGAAGGCGGCTTTACACTCAAATACCGCACCTGCCCCTACTATAAACTCGTAAAGAATGAACAAAAAACCTGGTTATGTACATTCCGCAAAAAGGCAATTGAATATATCCTATCTCGTGTTACAAAGACTGGAAAGGGTCGCATTAGAATCATTAAGTCGCTAATTCAGAATGGGACGCATCCCTGTGAATATGCAATATTTCTAGAGGAATTTTTAGCGAAGGCCTCATAATGTAGCAAAGCAAAGAAATAGGGACATCTGCGGATAAGTCCTATTAAGTACAAGAAAAAGCAACACAATTAGTGTTTTTGAACCCCGAATGGTAATGATCCAAGCAAGAGAGGAACGTCCAATGGTAACCGTAAACTTAGATAAAATATTCAACCCTCGAAGTGTGGCTATAGTTGGTGCGAGTGAAGAAGTGGGATCGGTTGGACAGATACTTATGACTAATTTTACTCAAAGTGGTTTTGTTGGTAAGGTTTACCCCGTTAATATTCGGCGAAAAGAAATTATGGGTCAGAAAGCCTATCAGCGAGTAGGTGAGATTCCGGATTCTATTGATTTGGCGATTATTGCAACACCAGCGAAGACAGTTCCAGATATTGTTGAAGAATGTGGGAAAGCGGGGATAATTGGGATAATTATTATCTCTGCAGGATTTAGGGAAATTGGCGA
>JBHLNC010000260.1:0-1853 GCA_048937435.1 Promethearchaeota archaeon
CTCTTTGTGTTTCAGAATATCTTTGTTTTAATAATTGGCACTATGGCTTTAGCCCTCTGGCTCACCTTTCGTGCTTCCCACTTTGCGATTGATGGAATCGAATCATTAGGCGCTTTTGCGGGTTTAAGTGCGTATTTTATTGGAGTCCTCTCCTCACTAGCATCCAATACACCAGAAGCCGTTGTCAGTGCTCTTACGGCCTGGCGTGGTTTTATCACCCTTAATCCCGACCTGGTCCTTATTGCTGTTCTAAGCGTTGTTATGGCAGCAGGATTTAATATCCTGCTCTTAGGCTTTGTTGTTGTCGTGTCTGCCCGGAAAACTGGCATAATTGGTGTTCCTCGAGAAGTCATCGAAGATGACGCAGATCTAATTCGCTGGACCATTGTTGCAATGGGCCTGCTCTTTGCCTTTGGTATTCTTCATTACATCAATGAGCTTATTATTGGAGCTCCAATCACTCTCCAGTATCTTCCACCGATTGCTGGATTTATGATGGTCATTTCATATCTTCTATACGCAATTTATGCGATTAAAAAACCAGGAAAGGAAGATCGGACAATTCCTATACCACGGCATACAAAACGAAATTCCGTAATTTTATCAATTCTGGGATTTGTAGGAATATTCATCGCGGGATACTTACTGGCAGAAACTGTTGAAATGGCCTTTGAGTTTGTACCGTGGACAAGTATTCCATATCTTGACGCTCAACACATCGTGATAATGGCAATGATTATCGGTGCTGCAGGCGCACTTCCGGAACATGGCATTGCCATCATTGCAGCAGCTAAGAGTAAAGCAGGCATTGCGATAGGAAATACTTTGGGTGGAACCATACAAGTTCTGTTGCTCATCGTGGGTGGTGTATCAATTTTTCTTCCCCTTCCCCTAACCGCCGCAGTCCTTCTCCAATTTGCCACAGCCGCTGGCTCTCTATGGTTCTTGATACGGGCTATGACAGATGACCAGAGAATTGACATCTTTGAAGGTGCGATGATTCTCCTCATGCAAATGTTTGTCTTCGTCATCGTGTTAGTTCCCATTTAAGATAACCGCAGATTAAACTACACTGCATTTTACCTCAACAAACTCTTTTAGGTAATTGAGAGAAGTTCTAGGATTAGCTCGAGAACCAATTCGGCGGGAATGCTTTGACATTCGAGAGTATTGAAGGGTATATGGCGCAAATGCCTGCCACTATCCTGTCGCGACTAGGTTTAGGCACTCCTTCGAATCTAGTTCCAGGTATTGATTTATCCACATATGACCCAACTGAGCGAGTCGTGATCGTTCATTTGGATAATTTTGGATTGCTCGAAGTAGTGCTGCATAAACCACAATTTTTGCTTAAAGAAGCGCGCCAAATTCTCACCCTCGATACCCCGAATGGTTTTGCAGCAAATGTCATCGATGAGTTAATACATGGAACTCAACAGGATGGATTTCATTTATTTTCTTATGTTATGGAACAAGGTAAATCAGCAGTGCTTGTAGACCGAGAAGAGCAACGTGAAGCCGCGGGGACCGCGACTTTCCGTCCAGCTGATTCAGATATGCGTACGTACATTGAAACCGCGAAACTTCTGAACCGGTCAGACCTTCTGTACATTCATTTCCTCGATTTCGACACATTGTACAAGGACCACACAAACCGTCCACCACTAGAACTAGCTCAAAAGCTGCTCCATCGCACAGATCGCTGGCTTCTTGGCTTTTACAAGCAGGCTCGTTCAAACACGCTTTTTCTTATTCTCGGAAATCAAGGGCAACGGAATTATGGTTTGAAGTACGAGGGAAAGTATCAAAACTGGGCTCCCGCTAATGTTCCCATCTGCCTCGTCATCTTTAAA
>JBHLNC010000260.1:1953-3757 GCA_048937435.1 Promethearchaeota archaeon
ATTATGGTTTGAAGTACGAGGGAAAGTATCAAAACTGGGCTCCCGCTAATGTTCCCATCTGCCTCGTCATCTTTAAACCATCAGGAGAATAAGACTAAACATGGATGCTGAAACAGAAGAATCTTCAACCGTAGACGAAGAAGAATCCCAAGAACCTTTAGATCAGCTTGCTACCATTCTTTTCATTGTATTTGGTGGTGCACTAGGCTACTTACTAATTGCCTCTGGTTATGGGATATATCCATTCATTGTGGTAGAACCAGTAACCTCTCTTCTGCCCACATGGGATGCAGTAATTACCTTCATTGCACTACTACTCATCATGTTTCTAGGCCTACTTGGGGGATTAATTCGGATGCGTTATTCAATATTAGTCGTGGGTGTTATCACGGTAATCGCTGTATTTGTGGTAACTTTCTATGCGATGCTAGCGATAAGCCAACTTGTGGTACCTTTTCCACCATAACCTTCAAGATAAGTCTTTAAGCCTGATATACCATCGATGGATAGAACTGGAGATACGCTTCTTATGACCCTACTCGAATTACTCGAAAAAGAATCTCTTCGCTTCCTTCTTTTTGGCGGAAAAGGTGGAGTCGGAAAAACCAGCAATGCTGCGGCTTCGGCTCTTTGGGCTGCAGAACATGGTCGTGAAACCCTGGTAATCAGTACTGATCCTGCACACAGTTTAGGGGACAGCTTCGATCAAAACCTTGGTGGAGGAGAAGTAATTCCCATTAACGGTGTAAAGAACCTCTTTGGAATGGAAATTGACCCGCGAAAAGCCTTTGAGCAATATCGTGATATGACTCAACAAGTAGAGGCGGGAGAGATGGGGGGAATGATGGGACTAGAAGAATTCGCTGACATGAATGCCCCCGGTTCTGATGAAGCCCTTGCATTTTCAAAGGTCCTTGAATTCATTCAAGAATGCGAATATGACCTTGTCGTTTTTGACACGGCACCCACTGGGCATACTCTACGTTTATTGGGATTACCCGAAATGCTAGACAGTTTTTTTGGTAAGCTCATTAAGCTCCGCCTTCGATTCAGCAACCTTTTTGGCCGTATGAAAACTCTGTTCGGTCGTGGTGACTCGGAACAAGATCAATCACTCCAAGAGCTTGAACGTCTCAAGGAGACCATTTCAGCTTCACGTGTTGAGCTCAGTGATCCCAACTTGACAAGCTTTGTCATCGTACTGATCCCTGAAGCGATGGCAGTATCTGAAACTGAACGTTTGTTACAGGCCCTCTATGAATTTGAAATCCCTAGCAACCACATTATTGTAAATATGATCTTTCCTGACATCCCTGACTGCAGTTTTTGCCAGTCTCGAAAGGCGATGCAACTAAAGTATCTTTCAACAATTCATGACCTTTATGATGATTTCACCATTACAGAGGTTCCTTTATTTGCTCAGGAAATTCGAGGCATTCCTGCACTTAGACAGCTTTCAACTTTGCTGGGGACAGGCGCACTTCCTGATTAGGGTGAGCCGTAATGAAAAAGAGTAACAGAAACTGTTTCATTGCATTGTTCATGGTCATCATCTTAATTGGAAGCATTATCCTTGGTTTAGTTGCCCTGAGCATTCCACCCCTTCCATAGCAAGCAATAGAAGTGAGCAAAACTTATTAAGCGACGGAGGATGCCGTTAGCTACTGACTGATAATTTTGAGGTGCCCACGATAACATTTCGATGCGCTAAATGTGGAAAAACACTCTCTTGTCCATATTGCCAAACTCCAGTTCCCTCAATGCCACCAAGTAACCGCTGCCCACATTGTGGAAAACCATTTGC
>JBHLNC010000261.1:0-3755 GCA_048937435.1 Promethearchaeota archaeon
CTTGAGGAATATATTCGTCGGATTTCAATTGAGAGTATTGATGTGGTGACTTTTTCCGGGTCGGGTGAACCCACCCTTAATTTGCATTTAGGAACAATGGTTAGAGAAGTTCGAAACCGACTTCCCGAGTTACCCATTGTTTTGCTGAGCAATGGATCGTTACTAGGTCACCCAAAGGTCATGAAGAATCTGAGTGAATTTGATATTGTGACAGTGAAATTCGATGCCGGAGACGAAAAAACACATCGAGCAATTAATCGCCCTCTGGCTCCATTTCGTCATAACCAACTAGTTAAAGCCATTCATGAACTTAGAACGAAAACAAATGTGACGATAGCACTAGAGGTAATGTTACTCAGATTAAAATCAGGGATTTCAAATATTAGTGGCAAAGCTCGAGAGACGTTGGTGGGGGAGTTAATTGAACTGGCACCAGTTGTCGACATCATTCAACTTTATACTCCCTGGCGTCCCCCCGCCGAGGAACAGGTTCAACCAATTAATCTGTCCGAATTGAAGGATTTTGCTTTGGAACTTAACAGTTCAGTAGCTGCAGATAGAATTTGGGTCTATGGTATTCATGATGCCCGAAAACAGGCCGCTTCCTGGAAATCCCATCAGTCTCTTCGTAAGGATATTTTGACAATGCTTCAACGTCGACCTTGTCGACTAAAAGACTTGGCTCAATCACTTGATACTTCCATTAGTTTTCTCTTGCCCCTAATCTCTCAACTTCGTCGAGTAAATGCTATAACTGTACGACAGCACCTAGATGAAGTCTACTATTCAGCTCAGAATGAAGTCTAATCCTTTTTCGGATAGTATTTGGCGGGATCTTCATTGAAAACTTTTTCAGCAGTTTTACCGGCACCAGGTGTATCTAATTCAACGTCACGCTTTGTTCCTCGTTCTTCCTTAAGCACTTCCTTGAAGATATCACTTTGGATGGTAAGGCGCATAATTTCACTGCTACCTGTCCAGATGGTTGCTAATCGAGCATCGCGGAAGAGCCGCTCAATGGGATATACATCAGTATAACCTATTCCTCCGAGAATTTGCATGGAATCGGAAACTGTTTGATAGCAGGCCTCTGTTGCGAAGAGTTTGGCTTGTGAAACGGCTTTTCGACTTGGTGTATTGTTATCTGCAAGGCGGGCAGCGCGATAAACTAGTCCGCGTGCAGCATCTAGTGCAGTAGCACAATTTGCTATTTTGAAACTGATCCCCTCAAAGCGACTGATGGTTTTACCAAAGGCTTCACGGCGTGCAGCATAGCGGATGGCAATCTCAAGAGCTGCTCGACCTAGCCCAATGGCACCCGCTGCAGATGTTAAGCGTTCTGGAATCATCATCGCATTAAAGATGGGAGTAGCTGCATGAATTTGACCGACTAGGTTTTGATTAGGCACTTCTACGCCTTTTAATATGATTCGTGCAGCGCCCATACCACGACAGCCCATTAGGCTATAATGCTCATCGACTTCAACACCCATATCGCGATCGACAAGAAAGGCACTTAGAGCTTCGTGTGGTGCAGCTTGAGGATTAGTTCTAGCGTAGATCAGGAAATAATCAGCCCCTATTCCCCCTGCGACGAAGCGTTTTTCGCCGTTAATCAAGAAATGATCACCCTGAGATACTGCTGAGGTAATGGTGCCAAAGAAATCTGAACCGCCCCTTGGTTCAGTGAGCCCTTCAGCGCAGATTTTCTCACCGCACAGAGTTGGAGCTAGGTAGTTTCGTTTTTGATCTTCGGTGCCAAATTTATCAATAGCTTCACAAACAATGCTTGGCAATGAGTAGGCACAGCCTAAGGCAATGCCCAGAACACCTATCTCTTCGATAGCAAGCATTTCAGAAACCCAATTGAGCCCACGTCCGTTGTATTTTTTCGGAAATCGGAGTCCGATTAGGTTGGCTTTCGTTACGGCTTTGACAAAGTCGTAGGGGTATTCCTGTTCATTGCCATCCATGCGAATAATTAAATCCGGATCGACTTGATCCCGAACAAAGGTCCGAACCTCGTCACGGATTTTCCGTTCACTCTCGGTCAATAGAATATCAAACATGGGAAGAAATATATCACTACTCTAATAAAGCGGTTAAGGTGTCATATCCATTAGAGTCCCGTGTAATGAGAATGGCATCCACAGGGCATACGAGTTCGCAAGCTAGACACTCAAGACACGCATTTTCATCCTTCGGATCAGCTTTCAGCTGATTCGGCTTTACTTCCCATTGGACAAACACATCTTCAGGGCAGACAGTGATGCACTTGAGGCAGCCAGTACATTCATCAAAATCAACTGCAACACGAGTCCCGTGTATACCCAGTTGCGCCTGAGATGACGTCCACACTGCATGCCCTTCATGGGTTCCAGTTTTATTCCACGAAGTTTTGAAGGTTCGGTCAATAGGCACAGCTATCACTCTTTCGAACTGGTGTTATAAATAGAGCTACGGGATGTTTTTGCTCGTGAAGACATGACTTAGGTACACATTAATGGAATTCCGTTTTAGAGGTTATGGAACATACAGTATTAACACAGGTATTCATCGGGGTGGCTTCAAATTCCTTCATCGAAATCCTGGCAGATTGTTGAGTTCTCGAAAAAACATCTGGATGAGACTGCTTCTGTTTATGCCCAGGGTCTTCTGATGGAGAAGCCCCCGGGGTCAACAGAAGCTTTCGATGAACTCAAGGAAGGTATTCGGGTACATCTGAGGATTTTTCTCCTGGAGCAGAAGAAGAATCGCCATATCTGGCTTGCTTTAGAGGGTACCTCAATTATTGGGCTCCTTGATTTTTATCATAAACCTGACGAACTTTTTATCCGGTTTATCTGTGCGATTCCCCCAGGCAAAGGCACGGGTACTCGTCTGTTACGGCATTTAGCGGAGTATGGACAAGCCCATAACTTCACCGTAATCAGAACTACTGTGAGCTCAATTGACTCCCGGGCACTCAACTTTTACTTTGAGCATTTAGGATTTCAAAAGGTTGGTTCACGCATAGAGGAACCAGGGTTCGAGCTTTTCGTAGCAGCTATTCAACCACAGGTTCTTCTTGAGAAGATCCAGAAAGATTACCAGTGAATTAAAAGAAAAGAAAGAATCCCTTCACGCCAGGAAGAGTTGACGTGAAGGAAAAGTAGAGGTTTCTGCTGTTAATTAGTATCGACGCCTATCTCTATCTCGATCTCGATCACGATCACGATCGCCTCGATATCCACGGTCACGTCGATATCCGCCGCCTCCGCGACCCCCACCGTAGTCTCGACGGCGATAGCGGGGTTGTTCATGTTTGGCTGCAGACATGTCGTTTTCGGTATCGACTTCTTCAATGGGTGTTTCGGCTTCGCTGATTTCACCATAACGCCCGATGTTTAATCGGAGATAGCCTTGGAAAAGGCTGGTGTAGCCTTTCTCTAGTCGGTAAGTCTTGTCCACTTCTACAGTCTCTATCACGTCATCCCAGAGGGAAATTAGGACGGTTCCCGTCGCGTCACCAGCAACTGCGTCAACGACTCGGTGGGTTTCGCCATCGCGTCGTGAAGTGACTTCGCGCTCTTCACCCTTTTCAATGATTTTTATGGTGATGTTCAGACTTTTCATAAAAGGTCGCAGTTCTGCGACTGTGGCCTCGACAGGCTCTCTATCATAACTCATTGTTGGTACCACGTTGCTTCGGTATTCAGGCTTCCAAAACGAAATCTTTCCTCAGGTTCTGCCGCAATGGAAGGGTAGCCACCAGA
>JBHLNC010000262.1:0-3749 GCA_048937435.1 Promethearchaeota archaeon
TGTCAAAGCCCAGTTCGTAAATCGGGTCCGTAGAAACCGTGAGATCTGCTGTACAGGCGCCTCCACGGGCCGCCGCACCATGCGATTCAGTTTGAAGAACATGGAATCCTTTCTGTGCGAAGGTTAACCCTAGAATACGACTGGCAGTGACGACACCATAACCACCATATCCAGCAAAGCGAATTGTGAGATTCATCCTTGTAACACCTTCATGCTAGCCCCAGAGTTCCTGAAGAGAATCGATGAGAGTAGGTCGTTGTTCCCTTTGAAAAACTCCAAGTTCGATTTCTCTGTCTTTGAAGACCATCTTATACCGTGGGTGTCCATTGGATTCCCCAGTTTTTTTGCCTTTGAAGGATTTCAACATCCAAGCGCCAGGATATTGTTGGAATTGTACTAACTCGTCGGATGAAAGAGAGTTTTGATATTCAGTGAAGAAGCGAGCGGCGTAGGTTGGGCATTGAGCGAGGATTTCTACGAAGGCAAAGCCAGGGTGTAGCATGGTTTCTTTCAGAGTAGATATGAGTTCATTGACATAGAAGGTGGTCCACCGGGCAACATAACTAGCCCCAGCACCCAGCATTAATTGGCAAAGGTCGAAGGGGGCTTCGGGATGTTTTGGATACGTCGAGGTTCGGACATGGAGTGGTGTGGTAGGCGCAGATTGTCCTCCTGTCATGCCATAGTTGAAATTATTTACAAGAACCACCGTCATGGGGATGTTTCGTCGTGCTGCGTGAATGAGATGATTCCCACCGATTGCAGCTCCGTCACCATCCCCTGTGAAGACGGTGACCTTCAACTTAGGATTCATAATCTTTGCACCTGTGGCAAAGGCAATAGCACGACCATGGGTTGTATGAAGGGTATCGGCCCGAAAGTGCGGACTGGGTATCCATGCGGAGCAACCAATACCAGAGACCGCAAGTAAATCTCTTTGGCGAAGTTCCTTTGCTGAAACTAGTTCATCAACAGCTCGAGCAAAGGAATTGAGGATAGTGCCATTTCCACACCCGGCACAAAATGAGGTGGGGAGGTAGCGGAGATAGCGGTCACGATAATATTGCTGGGGATTTCCAAGTCTTGTTTTGGATTTACTCATGCTGCATCAGCCTCCCGAATGCGTTTTAAGATTTCATTCGAACGGTGCACTTCTCCGGCGACCTTCGGCACACTCTCAACCTTTGCGTGGCATGCAACTCGAGCGATTTCTTTGACCATCATGCCCATATTCATTTCGACAACAAGAACACGGTGAACATCTTTCATGAGTTCCGTTAGGTGTACTTCTGGAAGTGGCCATAGCGTTTTCAGTCGGATGAAACCAACAGCTTTTCCTTTCTCTTTGGCTGTTTGAACGGCTTGGTAGGCAGGTCGTGCAGCCGCTCCAAAACTCAGAACTACAGTATCTGCACCTTCAAGATTATTGATTTCCAAATCCAACTTCTCTTTGCGTAACATTGCACCTGCCGCCTGGTTCTTTTCAAAGATCCACTTAATGGTGTCACGGAGGAATTGGGGAGAGTAATCACGAACACCAGTTGGTCGATGGGCAGATCCTGTGACAAGAAGATTGTGTCCATCACCAAAACGTGGCATTTCATACCGTAGAAAAGCCTCTTCAGGACGCGGATGGTTTTTTGTCAATTTTTCGCGGTTGACTACTTCCATCTCGCCTGCTTTTGGAATTTTTAGTGGTTCACGCATGTAACTGACTTCGCCATCTGCCATAATGAGTGTCGGTGTTCGGAAACGTTCCGCGTAGTTGAATGCATTGATTGTGAAATTGAACATTTCTTGAACAGACCAAGGACAAAAGGCGATGGGAGCAATATCACCGTGTGTGCCATACCGGGCTTGCATAATGTCCTGTTGACCCGGCATCGTGGCTTGACCAGTACTTGGTCCGGATCTTTGAGCATCGACGACCACGATGGGCGTTTCGGTATGGTATGCGTAACCGAGATTTTCTTGCATTAAACTAAAGCCGGGCCCTGACGTGGCAGTCATCGTTTTACCACCAGCCCATGAGGCACCAATGATGGCCGCAATCGAAGCGATTTCGTCTTCCATTTGGAGATAATACCCTTTCACTTGAGGGAGGCGCATAGCCATTTGCTCAACAATACTATTAGCAGGAGTTATCGGATAGCCAGCAAAAAAGCGACATCCAGCATAGATTGCACCTTCCGCACATGCAGTTCCTCCATCAACAAAATGTACTCCGGGTTTCATTCTTCTTTCACCTCAACCATGATTGCTGTATCAGGACATCGTTTTTCACACAGCCGGCAGGCAACTCCCTCCTTTCCGCGAACGAGCATGCATTGCGTTTCGCCACCCTCAATAAGGCAGGGACTATGACCACCCCAGGCGGTAGGCTCATCTTCTTCCAAAACCTTTGTTGGACAAAGGAGGATGCAGATTCCACATCCCTTGCAGAGTTCCCGATTAACGATAATCTTGACATGCCGTGTGATATTATTATCCCCCTGATATCAATTGGGCAAGAGTGTTCAGCGCAGGTGAATTGGTCTGACTACCTAAAGTTTTATGGAATGACGACACGAACACCACCCTATGAGAGCCACTTCTGGCAGGCGCCTACCACGTTGGCTTACTGCAGTTTTCATGTTCATAATAACCTTCGCACTCACCGGACTTACATATTTCATTGATATTTTTGGAGCCCTTTACTATTATATTATCATCCTTCTTGCCGTTGGACTCTGGCTGTACGTTGATAAACAACCTCCTGAAGAAATCGGTGTTAAGTTTGACCGCCATTGGTTGCTGCAACTCATTTTTGGTTCAGTAGCATCCAGCGTTGTGCTTGGGCTCGTCATTTGGTTTGAAGCGCTTATGGGGTGGATCACTCTTACTCCATACTTCCTGTTCGAATCACCTTTGTTCATCATAGGGTTATTGGCAGTATATGCTATCAATCAAGGTGTTATCGCCTTTTCTGAGGAATTAGTGAGTCGAGGATACCTTCAGCAGAATCTGGCGACACGAATGTCCACATCCCTAGCAATTCTTGTTTCGAGTATCATGTTTTCCGCATTTCATATCTGGAGTATGCTGTACTACGCAATTCCACCCATTAACGCGAGTATAATGTTCTTCAACATCATCCTTGGTGGAATTATGTTTGGTATAGCATTTGTGTGGACGCGAACCCTCTGGTTGCCCATGGGGCTTCATTATGGCTGGAACTTCATGCTGTATCATATCGCTGGATTCAGAGACGAGGGACTTTTTCAAGCCCAAAATATAGGACCCAATATTTTGACCGGGGGAACCCTTGGACCCGAAGCAGGATTAATGGGCACTCTCGCTTTCATTTTTCTTATCACCATTATTTGGATTTGGACAAAGGCTTCTAATGGACACCTCATGCGCACATTCAACCGAAAACACCTTCTCCTGTTTCTCATTGGATTCTTAGTTGTAGCAATTCCGGTCGTGATTGGGTTAGTTGTGACAGGTTTTGGATTGATACTCGTTTTTTGGTTAATATTCTTGATTCTCTTTTTACAGGTCTGGGAAAATCGCATTCTGTGTAGCCACTGTCCCTATTATGCGTCCGAGGGACGGATTCTACGGTGCCATGCGAATTATGGATTGTTTAAACTCTGGAAGTATAATCCAGGACCGATGAGCGGGTCCGAACAGATTCAGATGATTGTTGGTGTCAGTATTCTCATCGGCTTCCCCTTTCCGTTCCTGATCCTTGGACAACAATGGCT
>JBHLNC010000263.1:0-3747 GCA_048937435.1 Promethearchaeota archaeon
AGTGCCCGATAGAGCTCTTGTGCACTTACGACCGAGATTCTTTCGTCAACATCCCCGTGTTGGATTAACATGGGAGTGTTCGCTGTTTTGATTCCACAAATGGGAGCACTCTTGCGGTACGCTTCACGAGATTCTGGTTCAAAGGGTGTGCCTTCAAGGTGGATAGTGTGACGGGAGTCTGAGCTGACATAGTACATGTACCAACTACTCACCCCTGCATTCACTGAAACCGCTACACAGCGATCAGTATGCATTGCGATATATGCACTCAGGTATCCTCCCTGGCTTCCACCCATGCTTCCTATCTTGGTTTCATCAACAAATCCTTGAGCAACCAAATAATCAATGCCAGATTCAATATCCCACAAGTCTCCTACACCCAGATTGTTATAGTTAAGATCCATGAATTTACGTCCTCTTCCTAAACCACCGCGATAGTTGGGCTCGAGTATCAATATCCCTTTTGCCAGTAGGGGATGGACTGGACGCATATAATCGTTTGAATGGAGAGAGAGAAACGAACTGACTCGAGGACCACCATGGGGAAAAATTATTAGCGGATATTTTTTGGCTGGATCAAAGTCTGAAGGCTTCCGGAGGATGCCCTCGATTTCAGTTCCATCATGGCTTATCCATCTGATTGATTCTACTGTTCCAAAGTCTAAGTGAGCGTTTCGTTCAGTGTTTCTCGTTATGCGTTTGAGACTGGCTCCATCAGTATCAAGCGAGCCAAGGTAGACATCTTGGAGTTTTGTTGGTGAGAAAGCAGAAAACGCTGTGTAACCATTATCGTTAATGCTGATTAAAAATCTAGGAGACACTTTCCCAAGATCATAGGTTTCGTATTCGCCTGATTCCGATAATTTGGAGATAGCAGTAATACTCTCTTCCCAGTGGAGGACGAATATTCCTTTCTTAGTCCAATGAACATCCAGTGGATGTCTGTCAAGCTTTTCGGAGATTAGCTTAAGATGCTCAAACTCGTCATTGGGCTTTCCAGGTTCACATGCATCATGATCCGAAATGAGCCAAAGGTCAGAACGAGGTTGCTTCGATGCCTCTGGGACTGGACCTTCTACCAGAAGTATGTTACCCTTTGGAGAGACTGCGCTGACCTTGAAGCCCCTAGGAAGAGATAATCTCTCCACTGAATATAGGGATACAGCATCATCAAGACTGATTTCTTCAGCTCTGGCAAGAACGGCTTCCGGGTCAATCTTCACCTTGAAACATACAGTGTCCCTTTCATAGATGAGGTCTGTGCCTTTTTGGCAGTTCAAATAGATGGAGCTTGTAGAGTGTGAAAGGACGAATGAGGTTGTGTGAAATTCAGGAGCAAGTTTCTGAGTAATCTCAAACAGTGTCGGAAGATTCGAAGGCTCTTCTTCTTTAAAGTGAGTTCGAATTCGATCTTCATTTTGTATAGAACTTTTAACGCTAACATAAAATACTGCACTCTTGGACTGTTCACTCTCAACATGAACAAGGTTGCCAATTCGGGATTCTTCAATGTCTTTGTCTGCTAAATAGACGAATCCCTCAGCAAATGGTGCGTATTGGGTTATCCTTGAGGGATGTGAAACAATTCGAATGCCCTCACCTATCAGATTTTCTACTAGATAGATATCAGACCATCTTGGAGAACCAGAAGGCGCGTGCCTAACCATTGATAACGTGCTTTCATCCAACCAATGAAAATCAATTCCGTCCTCATAGGCTCGGAATGTCTGTTGAGACTCGGTGTCAAAGATAAAACCTCTTCCAATAATGGTGTTATTAGCCAGATCAGGTAAAATTTCGGTGTAAGCGACTTTCTTTCCCTCAGGAGAGGGTACCGGATTGTAGTAGATGGATTGTGTTACTATGTCCTTTATAGTTGGTCGGTGCTTCTTTTCCGACTCAGCGTTTTTGCTCTTCATAGCTAGTCAACTCTGTTATGCTTCACATTCTTTGTTGAAAATCCTGCATTAAACGGTAACTCATTGACAAGAACAAAACCTCAGATGAAATATATTTGTGACTTTGTTGTTATGTTGGTTTTCGGTTAGAATAGGAATTTGCCCACTAGAAATACAATCGCGACTAAAACCGAGGCTTGGGTAACCATGGTTATCCATTTTGGATTGTGTGCTGATAAGCTGACAATATCGTGTGCAATGATTTCTGATTGGCCAGATGACTCGTAATCTCTTGAAAGCGAGTATAATCGCTTGTAATGTCTTAGAATCATGATGTAGATGATTACTTTCACGATGAGGGATATTGTTAGTATTGGGTGAAGTTCTATTAGTCTAAGAAAGTAGGTGGTTCCTGTAAGTATGCCTCCAACACTTAACATCACGATGCTTGCGAGGGAAGCTTTGATGAGTCCAATTCGCACAGTCATCGTTTCCACATGCAATGCTTTATCTCCGTAGTAGTCCCGGATTTCTGCGGGAATGATGATACTGTATATAGTGAGTGTGTGTCCTATAATGAAAATCAGGAACAATGGGTCAAACATAGTTGTGAAGGTATAGTATACAAATACCAGTGGGAGAATTGACAGGACAAGAAAGATTCCAACAACCTGTAACCATGACCGGGATTTTAACCGGATGGGTGGAGCCGAGTAAGAATAAGTAATGAAAGATCCTACTACCCAGATGACAAATAAGATAGGGTTTCCCTGAAAGTAAATTAACAGGAGCAGGAACACCAAACTCAAAACAAACTCTAATACCATGAAGCCTTTGAGTTTCCTTGTACCCAGATACTCCTTTGCTTGCACAAGCTCTGCTTTTCTTTTATCCCGAGAATCTTCTTCGTAGTCATACAGAGTGTTAACTTGGGCTCCCCAGGCAGCTACCATTGTTATTACGAGAAAGGAGAATAACATTAACACGCCTAACCCCCAAGAGAGGCCGAAGACTGGGTTGATGCCCCACGCCACACCGATAGCTAGTTGCGTGAGATTTGCAGGCAAAAATTCGGACCGAGAAACAATGGTTAAAGACTTCAGGGATTTTCTCATGATTCCGCCAATCATTTGGGCTTCTTAAAAAAACCTTATTCTACCACAACTTCAGGGAACAATCATTTCTTTTGACGGATTTGAATGAGGGCTCGATCAATTGTTTGGCGAAGTAAGGGGTTCCAATCGCGTCGTCGTAATAGTTGGAGGGGTTCGCTAGCTCTTGGATCAGCCAATTCGCCGAGTGCAAAGGCTGCACCGATGCGTACTTCAAGATTGGAATCATTAAGTCGATCAATGAGAGGTAAAACAGCCTCCGTATCTCCTAGTCGACCAAGTTCGCGACAGGCAACCATTCGTGCGCCAGGATCATGGCTGCGGAGTCGAATAAGTACGGGGGCGAGAACCCAGTCCGCACCAACTTTTTCGAAGGCTTTGACCATGGCTTTACGAACGGCTGGAGAGTTGTCGTGCATAGCAATGCCCAAGGCTTCATAGGCTTGTCCATTCCGCATGGCTCCGAGTTTCGAGACAGCGCGGGCACGTTCTTCGGCGTCGGGATGGGTTTGGAGGATTTCCGTCAACGCTGGGATGTCATCCGGTGTGGTCAACACTTCTGCCCCAGTGATATATTTCGCAGTTATCTTCGCATTACTGTGGTAAATACCAAACGGTTCATAGCATTTGTGTGGTTTGCAAGTAGCTTTTTATGGGGTATTACGCTATTGTGGGGTACAATATTTCCGTGAGGGATATCACGTGGTACGAAATAAAACACAACTAGTTGTTATCCT
>JBHLNC010000264.1:0-3737 GCA_048937435.1 Promethearchaeota archaeon
TAAAGGTCCAATTCCTGAAGGATTGTATCCACCAGCTTGCGTGCGGTCACTTTCGTAGCATTCGATTCAGTGCTAGGTTGATCTTGAATATCCTCAGGGAGTAATGGCAAACCTGCCAGTTTCCGGATTATGCTGGAAATCGCATGCTGCGCCACGAACACCTCAGAACCACCTGATAACAGCACTACAAGCCGTCCTGAGCACACTTCAGTTGCTGCTTGAAGCAAGATATCTGTCATAGCGGGGAATGCATGCAACGACAGATTGAATCCGCCATAATCCTGCGCATGGGCATCATGGCCCATATTCCACAGAATCATTTGTGCTCGACTGCGACGAGCCAATGGAGGAACCAACCGCCGAACTGCATCAACAAAGGATTCATCTCCACAACTACTCGGAAAAGGCACATCCACATGGCGATCAGTCGTGACATCTACTCGCTCTCGGAAACTCGCTTCGAAATTCAAATGAGAGACACCCTCATCATCACCCAACGTGTCTCGGGTACCATCACCAGGATGAGGATCAGTATCCACAATGAAGAATCGCTTCATATCATATACTTGCTGAAGATGCCGAACCAACAAAGCTGAATTATTATAATAACAAAATCCCCAGAACGAATCACGACTAGCATGATGTCCTGCACAGCCAGTGAAGGCAAACGCATTTGCAGCTTCACCTAACCAAACGGCTTCACCCGCTCTGATAGCTGCCCCACCAGATACAAGCGATGCTGGATTATACCCCGAACCCTTAACACGTTGTATATGATTCTCAGTATGAACCGATAACAACAGATCTTCAGGAATATCTTGGGCTTCCTCGACAATAACCTGGGGAGCGTTTAAAGTTCCATTTTCATGTAAATAATTAAAAGCGGGTTGCACACGTCCAGCGAGAACTGGGTATCCTTCCGCTGCCATGAGTGGATGGTAAAGAATGAGAGTCTGTTTCTTGCTCATCATTGGTCAGCTGTCAAAAAATCACTCATAAATATTTTCTCTCTACTGCTATACTCGGTCGCGGTGGATGAAGCTGAATCTGCATTTTGTCTGCGATAATGTTGGGAATAATTTCATCAATAGGTTCACGCACTCGAAGATAGTAAGTGAGTGATCCATTGGAGGCAAAATAGTAATATCCTGGGGGTTCGAACCTGAAAATGGATCTCTTGATATCTCCTGAAATGACAGGTAATTCTTCTTCAGCCACAACTTCTTGAAATTGTTGGGAATCAAGCCGAACCAATATTTGACCACTAATTAGGACATAACTAACTTCTAATGGTTTTTTCACTTTCCTCAACCCTGCTGTTGTATCGGAACTGCAAGCTTATAATCCTTGATAGTATATCCGAATCAATCTACAAGAAAGGATATAACAAGCGGAATAATTGTACTGATTCTGTCAGGAAAGGATGTCAATGGAAATCCGGAAAATCACTGCCAAGGATCGCAAAGCCTTGATGGACCTATACCGGTACGCTTACACCGAATGGTCAGACAAGGAAGTTAAGGAGGAAGAGCTTGAAGAAATTCTCACCCATGAGACCCTTGGCTTATTCGAAAATGGGCAGCTAATGTCATCTACGAGAATCCATGAATTTCAACAATCAGTGCGAGGAGTTCTCAAGGATTGTGGTGGTATCGCAGGTGTGGCCAGTTATCCTGAAGCACGCCATAAAGGTTATGTACGGCAACTGATGCTCGCCGGATTCAAAGAAATGTATGAGCAAGGTCAATCAGTCAGTATGCTGGACCCCTTTAAACCAAGTTTCTATGCCAAATTTGGGTATGCAGCAGCCAATGCTCCCTATCTCGTCAAAGCTCCCATAAAACATCTCAAGCACATTGGGAGAGAAGATCCAAATTCAGAATGGAGCTATGAACGGTTACGTGCGGTTGACGCAAAAGATGCTCTCTTGGGGTTTATCCGAGAAATTGGACCAGCCCAGTATCATGGGTTCATTATTTTCAAATCAATCCCCGACGGAATGTGGAAACGCAGGGTCAAAGACAGCGTTGTTGTATTTGTGAAATACAAAGGAGTGATTCAAGCTGCAAGCCGCTATCGAATCAAAGGTGAACAAAGAGAAGGTCGTTTTGTATCAGAACTAACGGTCATAGATATGTTATGGCGAACCCCGGAAGCAAGAATGAAGCTTTTTGACTTCTTTGCCACTCATCAAGACCAAATCAATGATATTATCATCCATGCTCCGTTTGAAACTAGAGTAGAACATTGGTTTGAAGATGCTAGGTTAAGTATAGAGCGGAAGGCTCCTTGGATGGTTCGGGTTATCGATGTTATAAAGGCCGTTGAAAATCTACCTGCGTCAGGCAAAGATATCATGACGCTGGAAATTTCTGACCCCGATTGTGCTTGGAACAACGGTGTATTCACAATTCAATCAGAGAAAAATCATCTTCTAATGAACAAGAGTTCTGGCAAACCAGCTGTGAAGCTTTCTATCAAGGCGTTTTCTTCCTTAGTCTACGGTACTCTTTCTGTGGAGGAATTAGAGTTTCAAGGGGAAACTACCATCGCTGAAGTTTGGGCTCGGCATACACTTCAACGCTGGTTCCCTCTCCTTCCCCTCTACAACGTTGTGTACTTCTAGAATCATGATCAGATGCGAGGTTTTTTAGGGAGAACTTCCTCTGAGTAGACTCCCCACACTCATGAGCCTATCTGTCCGGTGAAATCCATGAGTTTCGAGCTTCCCTTTGACAAAATTCAAGCCGCAATTCAAGAGAACCTTGACATTAAAGTCGATGAAGCCGCACGCACCATCAAACTCGAATTCAAGGGAAGTATCTACGAAGAAATCCCCTTCCAAGACATGCTGGAAGACGAAGAGGGATTGAAACGCATGTCTAAAAACCTTCTAGACGAAGAAATCAATTACACCTCTGAACCTCTTCCCGATGGAAAAGGCGTACTGCTGCACTTTGAAACTGAGCAAGATTTCAAAAAAATGCGCGATTTCATCGACGGTATTGTCTATGGTGACTTGCTGAAAGACTTGATAGAAAAAATCATGAAATCCATGTTCGCCGCCTTTGACGATCGCTCCGAATTTGACAATACCACCTAGCGACCTCCTGCCTCGTACAAAGTAATGGGAATCCATCACAGCAGGTTTTGAACGCTATGGGTCGAAAAGAGAAATTTAGCAATTTTGAATTTCAACAAATTCTAAATGCTTCAGACCTAATCAAAGGCTCACCTGTTCACAAACAAGCTCGACGCTTCACCTTGGAATTGTTGGAAGCAGCCTTAGTCGCAGCCAATCCGTCTCAAATGGTGTACAACGCATTACAAGTCAAAGGATCCCAACTCAGTTTTTTTAATCACCAAATCGACCTCGACACGACCAACGGAATCTATCTTGTCGGCGCAGGTAAAGCTACTGGTCGGATGGCAGAAGCGGCAGAAGAAATCTTGGGAGAATACATTGCTGATGGCTTCATCATTGTCCCACCAAATACAATTGAAAAATATTCACTAGACCGTGTGCAAATTCGGGAAGGGGGGCATCCTCTCCCCACGAATTCAAGTGTGTCTGCTACCAAACAGATAATGACGCTAATCAAAAATAGTCCCGAGGATGCCCTAATCCTTAGTCTTTTTTCGGGAGGCGGTTCTGCCCTTTTCACTCTCCCCGCAACCCATATTACTCTTAAGGATCTCCAACGCATAACAACCCTCCTATTGCAATCTGGTGTCAC
>JBHLNC010000265.1:0-3721 GCA_048937435.1 Promethearchaeota archaeon
GAGCCAACGATTCTTTCATTCTTGTGTAATTGGTGTAGTTATGCAGGAGCTGATATGGCGGGTGTAAGTCGATACCAGTATCCCCCAAATGTTCGTGCTATAAGGGTAATGTGTTCAGGAAGGGTTGACCCACTCTACATTCTTATGGCTTTTTCCTTAGGTGCAGATGGTGTCTTGGTCGGTGGTTGTCATCTGGGTGATTGTCATTACATACAGGGTAATGTTTTTGCAGAAAGAAGGATAAATGATGTAAAAACATGGCTAGAAGCAATAGGAATAGAACCAGAACGACTTCGTTTAGAATGGGTCTCAGCTAGCGAAGGAAAGAAATTTTCCCAGATTATCGCTGAGTTTGTGAACGATCTTAAGGAGTTAGGGGCAACTAAACTCAAATTAAGCCCCAAATTCTCTCATCGGGAGGCCAAAACATGACAGTTGTTAAACAAATTGTAAAGGATTCTGATATTGACCCTAATTTCAAATATGAACTGGCAAATATTCTTGGAGAAACAGCGCTTCTTCATTGTTTCCAATGCGGTACGTGTACATCATCATGTCCTGTGGCAGATGATGTAGACATTAAGCCACATCAGGTAATAGGCATGACTTTACTAGGTTTGAAAGGAAAATTATTACAAAGTAAAACTCTATGGCTTTGTGCAGCCTGTTTAGACTGTGCTGAGAATTGTCCACGAGGAGTTCGTTCATTTTACCTCCAATCGGTCCTTAAGAATTTAGCTGCTAGAGCCAATAATCTCCCTGAGGGTATCCGGGAGGAAGGCGAAATCATATTAACTACAGGGCTAGCTATTCCCATTTCCTCAGGAATACTCAAACGAAGGAAAAAATTAGGGTTACCTGAATTAACCCCTCCTGCTGCAGATACGTTTAAAAAGATAGCTGAAGTCACGGGATTTGCTTCATTGATTTCCAAGAAGGGAGAAGAAGAAAAATGATGAATTATGCGTTATTCTTAGGATGTATTATTCCATATAGACTCCCCCAAATGGAAGCCGCTACACGAAAAACATTACAGATATTTGATGTGGATTTACATGAAATGAAAGGCGCAGGCTGCTGTAGTGATCCTGCCGCAACTCCAGCAGTGGATTACAAGACTGCTTTAGCTGTCGCTGCAAATAATATTTGTATTGCAGAGGAAATGGAGTTAGATATTCTTAATTTGTGTAATGGCTGTTTTCATTCTTTAAAATTGTCAAATGAAACTCTAAAAAGCAAACCTAGACTTAAAAAGCAAATCAATGAAATTCTTGCACACGTTGGAAAAGAGTTTAAAGGCACAATAAATATTAGACACTTGTTAGAGGTAATGTACAAAGAAATTGGGCTAGAAAGGATTAAAGATGAAATAAAGACTCCGTTCAATGACTTAAAGGTTTCAGTTCATTATGGTTGTCATGTATTGCGACCTTCAAATATCCTTAATGTTGACGACCCGCTCCGTCCAGAATCACTTGATCGTCTAGTTAAAGTAACTGGGGCTGAAAGTGTCAAATACATGCGAAAAATGAACTGTTGTAATTATTGCATTCGTGTAGTCAATAAAGATATCTCTTTAAAACTTTCAGCAGAAAAACTGAAACAAGTTAAGCAGGCGCAAGCTGATTGCATTGTACTTATATGTCCTGGATGTTTTATGCAGTATGACCTTACTCAAAAAGAAATTATACGACTTTTAGAAGAAGAGATCTTCAGCATACCTGTCTTCTCCTATTCGCAACTCCTCGGACTTGCAATGGATATGTCTGCTGAGGAATTAGGTTTGCAGTTTCATAGGGTAAAATTTAAGAAACTCTTTGAAAAACCAGCATTATTTGCTTGAAATTGAAAGACTATTCGGTAGACGATAGAGTGCTTTTTTTACATTCTATTATCGGGTTTAATATAACGCATAAAGCCCTGCTAAAACTCTATTTTTCACTTCGTAAATGTAATAAGATTTTTACGAGAATTAAAGCTAGAAACAAGCCATCCAAAATATTATTAAAAACGTTATTGAAATAGCCTTTCAAATAATTCACTTGTTTTCAAAAAATTCGATTCCATTAGGGGTCATTCAATGGAGTTGTCAAAAGATAGCGCTATTATTAGAGGGATACTCCATGTTTTTATGGAAGGCGATTTGGAAGAACAAAGAGAAGCTACACACGAACTAAAGGAAATGAGCCATTATGCAATTGACCCTTTAATTCAAATCATAAGAGATGAAAAGGAGCGAAAACCAATACGACTAGAAGCGGCAAGGGCAATTGTCGTGCTTGGCTCGGATAGCGTTGAGCCATTAATTGAACTGTTACAAGAAGATGAAATAATCACACGTATGGCAGCAATAAGATCATTAGGCGCAATTAGTGACGCAAAAGCTGTACCTAAACTACTTGACAATATACACACTGAGGAAAAAAAAATCAGATTGGCTGCCATCTGGGCGTTAGGACAAATTAAAGATAAACAAGCAATTCCTCCACTCCTCTCATTGTTAAATGAATCCGATTGGGGGATACACATTGAGGCTATTGAGGCCCTAATAAAGATTGGTGATGATACTGCTATTCTTAAGTCGATCAATCCTCTAATACATGCTATGTACAATGAAGAAACTAATATTAGACGAATTGCTGTGACACTTCTTGAAAAGATTAAAGAAAAGGTAAATATCGCGATATTTGCAGACATCTTCAACATGCAAAAAGATCCTATCTTACGAAAAAGACTGATAGAGTCGATTGGTGAACTGCGAGATCCACGTACTATATCGTTGTTTGTTTCTGTCATAGAAAAGGAAGAGAATGCGACTCTTAGAGCCATTGCCCTAGAGTCGCTCCAGAAAGTTGACACTGAAGAAGCCTATAAATGGGCGATACGAGGCCTTTCTGATAAAGATCTAGATGTCAGATATAGTGCGGTGGACGTTCTCAAGAAAATTAAAGATAAGCAAGCTGTAGAGCCACTTATCGCTACATTAAATGATGAGAAAATTATAAAAGCAACCATTGAAGCCTTAGGTGAGATCGGGGATCCGAAGGCAGTTGATTCATTAATTCCAATATTAGAAAGCCCTAATCCCCTTCTTCGAGCAAGTGTTGTCATAGCATTGGGCCAAATCGATACAGATTCAAAGAAAACAGTCAAACCACTGATTAAGGCGATGAATGATACGGACGAGGAGGTTCAATGTCTAAGTAGACACATTCTTGAAGATAAAGCTAAGAAGATGGGTTATGCCTCAAAAGATGATTTAATCAAAGATATAAATTCTTAAAGAAGCTACGATTATGGGTTGGTCTATTATTTGAATCAAGGTTCTGTAATAAGAAAATTAGCACTTGTTCACGGAAATATAATTACTATGGACGAGACGAATCCGAGGGCTCAAGCAGTTCTTGTGATAGGTGACAAAATCTTCAAAGTCGGATCTGATGCTGAGATCGAAAGACTGATTGATGAAGATACCGAGGAACTGGATCTTGAAAGTCAGACATTGATTCCAGGATTTGTGGATTGTCATGCGCACCCAATAAAATTTGGACTCGCACTCATGGCTGTTGACTGCAAAACACCCTCTGTGAATTCAATTAAGGATATTGTGAAGAAGATTAAAATGGCAGCAGAAGAGAAATCAGAGGGAGAATGGATAATTGGCAGAGGTTATGACGATTTCAAACTATCTGAGAAGAGACATCCTAACAGATGGGATCTA
>JBHLNC010000266.1:0-3715 GCA_048937435.1 Promethearchaeota archaeon
GCGATCACAGTGAACACGATACTTTGAAACGCCTCTATCAACGTCGAATCCCTCAAATCAACAGCTGCAGTCTCCACTTCAAGGCCAATACTGCTACCCGCGCTGGCAAAACCAATAGCCCCCTCAAAATCACCAAACCTGTACGCTATACGAGCGCGAGCCAAAAAATCCCCAGCATCGTTCAACCGCACAAGCAAACCCGAAACATTTGCTCCCACTTCCTCAGCCTCCAAAGCTACTCGAAGAGCTGAAATCACGGCGGCTTCCGCGTCGACCAAAGCTTCTGAAGCCTCGTTCTCGCCAACCTCCCCGAAGGCCTCACACACAGGAAACTGAGACACAAGAACCATCAGAATCAACAAAACAAGAGAACACCTCTCAGGAGACATGGGCGTTCATTCCTACTTTCTTAATCCTTAACTAGATCTCGCCGTTTCAGGCTATCGTCATCGCACGCATTACTACAACTTGTCTGCAATCGCGCTGTATCTCTTGACATGAAGCTAGCCTCTTACAGGCGTGCTACAAGCTATCGATGCGCGGGTAATTGTATTTTTGTAGAACATGTGAGCAACAAGGTTTATCTAATCTTTACACCTACACCAAAATGTCCAACCTGATGTAGAGACTTCGTAAGAAGTTAAATGCATAGGATTCCAATTGGTAGAGCTGGAGAAAAGAATGGCGTCACGCAAGGTTTTTCCCTTCTTAGTGTTAGCCTTATGCTTGATAACAGTTACTGCCCACGCGTTTCAGGCGTCTTTGACCATCCCGTCGAAAGGAACGATAGGTTCCTCTCTCGCGAGCGCACCGGATTTTACCGCCACTGACATTGATGGAAACGCAATTGTTCTGAGTGGTTTCAGAGGTAATGTGGTAGTGTTGGATTTCATGACTAAATGGTGTGGCGCATGCTGGGTAAAGATAGACGGAGTATTAATTCCGTTCTGGAATGAGTACAAAAGCAAAGCTGTTGTCATGATTAGCATCTGCTGGGAAGCTAGTGCGCAAGAACTCATTGAGCTCAGACAACAGCATCCTGGGATGGACTGGTATGCTATTAGTGATCCGGATGCCAGCTCCATCAAGAGCCTCTACCCAATCAGTGTTACACCCACAGTCATCGTCGTGGACAAAGTGGGCTGCATAAGAACTGAGGGTCTGCCTAGCTACAGCCCCAATCTCACCTTGGAGCAACTTAAGAATTGCGTGGACGGATTGCTCGCAGAATAAGAAAGATTTTAATGGACAAAAGCTTTAATCGAGAACACCGAATTGGTGCATTGTATGATGGTTAATACAGTGAATGAGGAGCGAATTTCTTGAAAACAGTTCACCGAACCTTTCTCCTGGGGTTTTTCCTTACGCTGTTGGTTCTTGGAATTCTGGATGGTCAATACCAGATTGTTAGAACTTTCGTTAGATTTATCTGTGCCTCCTGCATCGGCCTGGGGTAGCAAAACAATTGAATCTCACACGGCTGCGTCAGGGAACGCTGGCAGTTTCGTTCGTTCTCTCCAACATAGGAATCAATCTTGCATCAAAAACCGGCTGCATCTATCCTTTCTTATTTTGTTACGGCTGTCCTCTTGCGTTTGCCGCGTGCCCCATTGGGACACTGCAGCACTTCGTGATTCTTTCATCTTTACCATTGTACCTCATAGGTGCTATAGGTACGTATGGCATGATTTTTGGCAGATTCTTCTGCGGTTGGGCCTGCCCGTTTGGGGCGCTGCATGATGTGTTAGCACACGTATCAAAAAGTAATGGCGTCAGCAAAAAAAGAACGCTAAAACGACTTCCCTATGCAAAGTACATTATGCTACTGCTTGTAATTGGCTTGGCTTGGCTTGCTCTAGACACCGTCTTCTGCAAGTTTTGTCCTGCTGGAAGCCTTTTTGCAGCCCTTCCTGCCACTGTGTTCTATCCGAACTTGACACTCGGTGTCTTTTTCTACGTTCACATAGCAACACTAGTCTTGGTAGTTTTGCTGGGTCTCTTCTTTGCACGGTTTTGGTGTCGTTACCTTTGTCCTCTGGGTTCTATCGGTGCTTTCAACAAACTCTCTATTCTGACAGTGTCAGTTGACTCTGCAAAATGTGTCGACTGCCAGAAGTGTCTAGATTCATGCCCGATGGGAATAGAGAAAATCGACGACATTGGGTCTTCGAGTGATTGTATTAGGTGTGGGAAATGTGTTGTTGCTTGCCACAATGATGCTTTAAGAATAGGTCTACACAGGAATACCGGTGGCGCTTCATGATAAACAAAAAGAGTTGCATACTGCTACTGGCAATAGCTCTCCTTTTTTGGAATATATTGTCAGGTATTGCACAAACCAAGGCTCCTGAGTTCACCTTAACAGACATAAACGGTGAGTCCTTTTCCTTATCGGACTATCTAGGCAAGGTTGTCATTCTGGACTTCTTCGACACTCTATGCAGTGGGTGCATAGAGCAGTTTGAGCACCTCAGAGTTCTGGATGACACATATCCGGATCGTCTTGTTTTGATCTCGATTAGCGTAAGCCCCGAATATGATACTAATGAACGACTTCAGAGTTTCGCTCTCGAAAATGACATGCAATGGTTGGTGGCCCGAGACACGATGGGCGTCTCCAACGATTACAATATTCAAATCCTACCAACATTGATCATTATTGATGCTGATGGCTATATCGGACCCAAACACGAGGTTTCGGTGGACTGGACCGTTTTGACGACAGAGATAGACAATATACTATCCGGCACCAACATCAATGGGTCAGATTGGAGGATACCCATTGAGATGATTATCCTCACGTCAGCAACAGGAGTAGCTTCAATAGTCGTAATCGCCGTTTTGCTGAAACGACGGAAGCATCAGGTTGGGTAAGTAGTAATCCAAAAAGCCGCTATCAAGCTCGTGGAACGGCTCCATTGCATATTTCGAGAACATCGTTAAAGGAGACACCCAAATACGACGCAGCTCAAGAGCGCCAGTTTCATTAATCTATTACTTGGATCGTGTCTGTTCCTTCAAATGGTGTTCGTCCATTGACTTCTCCTGTTATTGTTAACGTGGCTTCGCCAATGCTTAGAAAGGCTATCAAGGCAGTCCTGTCAAACTTTACCATTAGGTCAGGGACGCCGTTATTGTTGTAGTCTCCTATCTGGGTAGGATGGGACTCCGCTTGAGTAAAATTGCACCCACACGTGGAGAAACAAACAATTGAAGATACGTCAACATCACTCATTTCATAGCCTCCTTGAAGTTCTATGTATGCTGCAATCCATCTGCCCCTGCTTCTAACGTTCAAAGTATTAGGGTCAAGGTCTATTCTTGCAGGAATAGCGCCCATCAATACTGGATAACCTGCCGCTATCCATGCGTTTATTCCGCCCATCATATTGTAGACTCTAGTGAACGAATGAGCGTCAAGGATGCCGCAAGCTATTAAGCTTCTAGACCCTGCCTTACAATGTACTATTATTTCATGATCTTTATGCTTCTCCAGCTCTGCAATTCTTTCTTCCAATTCCGTGTGTGGAATCAGAATAGCACCTTCTATATGCTTAATTTTGAAGTCAGCTTGGGTTCTGACGTCTAAGATCACAAGGTCAGGATACAATCCGCTCATCATCATTTCGTGAGCTGTTCCTACGTCTATATTCGTATAAGGAAGGGCACTGACAAGCTGAGCGTGTTGCAAGCATATGACCGCGCTAAAAACCGA
>JBHLNC010000267.1:0-3715 GCA_048937435.1 Promethearchaeota archaeon
CTCCGAGAAGTTGAGTATCAACCAATTCCTGTTCGAAGTTTATTGGTTGAGATGAAAGACCTCAGTGAACTCATGATTGATTTAGCATACTCAGCCGTAATGTTCAATGACAAAGATCTTGCTGAAGAAGTTATGGAAATGGAGAAGCGTGTGGATTATCTCGGTTACCTATTACAAATGAATGCTTCTTTAGCGGTTCGTGACAAAGACGATGCTGAACAAATTGTTAGTATTATGAAAACCGCTTCTGCTGCAAACAAAATCAGCGATGCGGCAGCAGACATCGCAGGACTTGTCCTACATGATATTGGCATCCCTGGGATACTCTGGCTTGCCGTGAGTCAAGCAGATGAAATTGTTGGACGGGCTACAATTCTTAGCAAGTCCATCTTAATTGGGAAAACCCTAGCCGATGTGAATCTCGAAGAAGAAATTGGCTCCGATATAATCGCTATTCAACGAAAAGGCTTGTGGACCATTAACCCACCTGAATCCTTTCAATTCGAAAAAGGTGATCGGATTAGTGCTCGAGGTTCCAAGGAGGGTATAAGAAAATTACAGAGGTTAGCTGCAGGTGAGCTTGAAGAGATTGCTTAAAACACCCAAAGGCGAGCAAACCCCCGAAGAACGCGTTCTTGCGATGCTCATCCAGATGAAAGACACCTCTGAATTACTCATTAGCCTAGCTTATACTTCACTCTTAACAAACAACGTGGAAATCGCAGAAGACATTTTTGAACTAGAAGAGAAATTCGATCAGTTTCACACCGAATTTGAACTCAAAGTATTGGCATTGGATCTTCCAGAAGGCGAAGAAAGACGTCGGCTAGGACTCATTCGATTGGGAGTGGCTTCAGAAAATTTGGCGGATGCAGCAGCTCAATTAGCAGAAATTGTTCTTCGGGGTGTTGATGTGCACCCACTCATGAAACTTGCCCTCCAAGATGCTGATGAAAGAGTAAGCCGACAGACGGTTGAACCTCACTCAATCTTAGCCAATAAGACCCTTAGACAATTGCGATTGGAAGATCATGGAACTCGTATCTTTGCTGTGAAACGAAATGGACAATGGACTTATGACCCAAGAGGACGATTTAAACTACGTCCAGGGGACATCATCTATGCCGGTGGCTACAAAGAGGCTGTTGAGAAGCTTGAAGAAGTAGCCCGTGGCAATCTGCAAGAACTGTAGGTCTATTTAGCCACAGATAATTTTGTCTTATCACTTAAGGCAAAGGCAAAATCTACATATATTGGACTGAATGTTTCACGAGGACGTAGGTGAACTCAACAATGGTTGAGAAACGAGATCTCATTATTGTCGGTTGTGGACCCGGTGGAATGACTGCAGGGCTGTATGCAGCACGAATGGGTTTACGCGCTGTAATTTTAGAAACCGGTATCTGTGGTGGTCGGATGATAAACGCTTGGCAAATCGAAAACTATCCCGGGTATGAAAAAATTAGTGGAGGAGATCTCAGTCTGAAGATGAAAACTCAAGCAGAACAAGCCGGGGTAGAAATCCAGGAAATGACCACTGTAGAGAAATTCCAATTCACGAAAGATACTAAAATCGCAGTAACCGCTGATGGAACAGAATGGCATGCTCCTGCCATAATCCTAGCAATGGGAGCCTGCGATGCTGAGCTAGGTGTACCAGGGGAAACCGAATACCATGGTAGAGGCATCAGTTACTGCGCAACCTGTGACGGCCCATTATTCCGTGGAAAAACGGTTGTTATCATTGGGGGAGGAAACACCGCTGCCATGGACGCCCTATTCTTGGCTAACATCGTTGAAAAAGTGTATTTGGTTCACAGAAGAGATAAACTTCGAGCAGAACAGGCCTATGCTGATCGTTTAGTGTCCACACCGAATGTGGAAATCTTATGGGACACTATTTTGCTTGAAGTCCTTGGTGATGATATTGTCACTGGAGCCAAATTACGAAACAAGAAGACAGGTCATGAATGGGTTCAGGAAGCTGACGGTGTATTTATCGCTGTTGGATGTCAACCGAACAGTACCTTCTGTGAACCAGCAGGTATCCAGCTAGATAAGAGCGGCAATATCCTCGTTGATGCAAATCAACAGACCAACATTCCAGGCGTATATGCGGTGGGAGATATTACTGGAGAACCGCGTCAAATTGTTCGAGCGTGTGGGGATGCTGTAAAGGCTGTCATTCATTGGCTAACCGTGAGACCAACTGAATAAAGTGTGCACGGAACCACAAGGTTTTAAGGTGTATCATGCGGTGAACGTCCGTTAACCCGAATTTGGAGGAACAATGCTTGCGCAGGTTCAATAGAGCTCTGATTCTTGCGTTTGCCATTCTTGTAATGGCTAACCCAATAGCCGTAATGGCTGCACCTACAAAACGAGATGTAATTGTCGGGTTTTCAGTTACCTGCATTGATTCTTCTGGAGGTGCTGTATTAAGCCCAGGAGCAACCTTGCCAACGGTTTCAAACACTTTTTACATTGCTAATGTGCTGAATACAACAGATACCTGGATTGACGCTGACCTCCTTCTTCCACTGATAGTCCTCAAAGAAAACATATCAGCCTGGGTACAAGACCTGCAAGCCACTGAGGTTTCTGATTCGGGTTATGGAGGATTTTTTGCCAATTCTCAAGCCACGAATGCAACACTAGCTGCTAGCAGTTATGCAGTGAATACCCTCAACATAGTTAATGGGACAACGGAGATTAATAGCACAATTCTCATCGACTTTATTGTAAGCCTTCAGCGAACGAACACCACCGAATACCCTGACACATTGGGTGGCTTTGCAGATACGATGACCAGTACAGCTACAGTGGCAGCGACCTATTTCGCTCTTCAAATTCTGAATATCTACGGTGAGCTAAGCCAAATTAACAGCTCTCTTGCAATCGCCTGGTTGAATTCCAGTCAAATTTTAGACCCCCCAGCTTCCCCTAGCTATGGAGGTTTTACAAATGGTTGGAACAGTTCGACGGCTGATTTACAAACGACATTCATGGCGCTCTGGAGTTTAGAAATTCTTGGGTCCCTCTCCATCATCGATCAGACAGCAGCGATTAATTATATTCTCCCCCATTATCGAGATGACATCAATTATCCTCAATATTATGGGGGGTTTGGTCTAACTCCAGATGACCCTGTCTCAACTCATTTAGCCACCTATTATTCCATTGCAGCTTTACAGATTCTTGACGCAGATGATCAATTGTCAGTGGAGGATATTACTTCTTGGATTCTCAGTACACAAACTCTTGACGGAGGATTTGCTGATTCTCCTCAGCAGACAGGATTTGCCCCTCAAACCAATTTCGCAGTTTCATCTCTTGCTGCCCTCGATCAACTGGAAACATTACATCTCCCCGTCAGTGCAGACCTCTACGTGTTTCCATGGTGGATTGTAGGAATCGTAGTAATCGTCCTAATTATCGTCATCTTCGTGATTGCCGCTCGTCGATCTGAATGGTTCTAAAGCAATGGAGTAACGCACACCCCTTGACCAAGACAGAGTGGGAGGAAGGTTTATTAAATCGTCAACGGGTGAGTCCTTTTTGAGGCGTAGACTGTGAATGCGTGGACCATATTAACAGCTGTTCGCGAAGACCCTGAAGTCCTCCGTCGATCTCAACAACGTCGTGGCCTTGACTCAACTGTGGTTGATGAAGCCGTCCGACTAGATACTGAATGGAGAAAAACGCGTACAGAGTT
>JBHLNC010000268.1:0-3713 GCA_048937435.1 Promethearchaeota archaeon
TCTCCTCCCACTATCGATCCCTTATCGATAAATCGACCTAACAATTCTACCAATCGAGAATTTCGATTATTCTCATAGTTCTTAATCAAATCAGACCAAGCAACATGAAATGGGTTTGTTCCTTCAACGATGGTTTTTACAATTCTGGTAATCTCTTTTGGTGTTTGTTTCCCAAAGTAATTCGAAGTTCTAAGAAGTGCATATTCTGGGCTATTTCCTGAAGATAATTCAGTAGAAAAGTGTGTCATAAAATCGACGAATTGGTCAAAATCGTTATCCGATTCCAATGTAACTTCTACTCTCCTAGCAAGATATTCTCATTTGGAAGAAGCGATGAATGTAACAGTTTAGAAAATCCAAACTGAAAAACAGGCAAGAGCAGAATGAGTGGGTTATCTACTAAACCACGAATTGCCAATCCTAAAATGATTATAATTGGCAAAAAGACGAGAAGACCTGTATATACCATCATTCGGCTTTCCCACTGGATTGTTAACTTTTCATATCTCCGTTGAATATTCTCATGGGCGTCCACAATAACAGCGTCAAGGTTACTTGTCGAAGATTCGATAAACTGAATAAATGCAAGAAGGCCCCTACGAAGGGTAAATGAGGGTTGGTTAATTGCAAAATCCATCAGAAGCCGTTCCGGAGCTTCACCCTGGTTTAGGGGCATAATCATTTTCAAAAATGCCTCTGAAACAAGGCTATACTCTCCTTTTGAAACATACTGAATGGCCTCAAATACGGATCCAGTTGTGAGATAAATCGTTGCTAATTCTTCGAGAACATAGGGGGCAACTTTTTCGATTTGAACTAGCTGACTGTTATACCTAGAAATCAATCCATTCATACTAATGAAATAACTCATTAGACCAATTGTGATACCCAATACAAATGCGCTAATTGGATTAACAAATAAACTCAGAATGATTGTGCTTAATCCAAAAAGAGCACCGCTTACTAATACCGCACCTCCTGTAATGTCGACTGGACATAATGTGTCAGGATACAAGTACTCTACAGCTTTGCTGAACTGTTTTGGTGTGATACGATTACTAATTTGCGCTATTCCCGGCGCCTTTTTCCCTAGTTTAGCTAGTAATCTGATGTAATCCAATGACCTCTCCCTCATTTGTTGTCTTATTTCTTTGATTTTTTTGTGGATTTTTTATAGCAGAAAAAATGCGAGCATGTGTTTTATCAAAGGTCGAAACGATCGTGCTTGGGATATCTTCTTGTTCAGAAATAAGCGTAGCTAAAGTTTCTTTATAGGTCTCAAATCGTTTACGAACATCGAGCTGAGTAATCTTCTGGAATTGACACCCTCTAATAATTAGTGGAGTAATAATATCATCAGATTGTTGTTCAAGATGCCCTGACGCCTTATTCCAGTCAAATAGAGTTACTAATGAGGAGGACGCTTCTTCATATTTTACTTCACTAATTTGAGCCACTCTACGAATAATTCGTCCTTGTATTACATCTTTCACCATGTGAACAAGAAGTCCTAGACTTTCAAAACAAACTTCAGGAATATTGTGGTGAATTTTCCATCGTAATAGGAGTTCATTATTAGAATTAGCATGACAAGTCTGAATTCCTCTGATACCTGCACTTAATGCGTGAAACATTGCAGCACTATGTTCAGCAGTCTGAATTTCACCTAAAAACACCCAATCAGGTGATCGATGCAGCAACCGAATAATCTCTTTTGATTTTGTTGAGCTGCTCTTCTCTAGTGAATCAAATGGATCAACACGAAATGTAACTTTGTGTCTCCCCTTTTCATCGACAGTGACGCTTTCAAGAGCATCTTCGATGGCAATCCTTCGCCAATTCGGTGGAGCGAGAAGATTGATAGCATTGGCTAAAGTTGTTTTTCCTGTGGCAGGCTCACCTCCGATAGTAATGTTAATTCGTAATGTCATGCATAGAATCAAAAAGGCTGCAGCAGTTAGCGAGATAGTTCCATTCCTAATAAGTTCAGGGAGTGTTAGGGTTCGCATTCGGATTTTTCGAATATTTAGGTGTGGACCTTCATGTGCTAAAGGAGGAATGTCAACTGCTGCACGAACATGAAAAAGACTAGTCTGTAGTTCTGTTTTAAGTGAAGGAGTCTTCTCATCAAGAGGTCTACGACTTTCAAGACGAAGTCGAGTTATGATATGTGACAATTCTGAATCAGAAGGTACTAGATTCGACTTGCATCGTCCCCAAACTGCATGGTCTAAATAGTATGCATTACCAGGCCTATCGAGGTACACTTCTTGAACGTCATCATCAAGCAATAACGGTATGGTTTTTATTAACCCAATTGATTGAGCAGTTGCAAAGATGGCTAGATTTTTTCGTTCATCATCAGTTAATTCGACAAAGTTAGACCGAAGATAATTTTGGAAATCAGAAATCTTTCTTTCCAGCAGTTCGTCTAAATTCTGAAGACGCACTCCTTCTATGTGATTCGAATTATAGTTAGAAAAAAGATATTGGAGAATTCTTGGAGATAATATTTCTTCCAAGCAGACCGACACTCGATAATATTTTTCGATTGGAATGGGAAGGTAGTCATATACACTGATATTAAATGGCCCCACATCATAAGAGCTAAGAAGACGGCAGTTTTCTTCCAGGCTTTTGTAATCATCATACCCGATTGGAGTTCTTTTAATTTTTAATAGGACCTCGTAAAAGACGTTTTTTTCAACTGAGTGATTTTCACCAAATTGAGAATTCAATAGTGAAATCAAGGAAGTTTTTTCGAGGTCTTTAATGAATTCTCGTATAGCTCTTTTAGGTGAAAAATTGTAATTAGATTTAATCGTTTGATAAGCTGATACCGGATCAGAATACAACTTCTGTTTAATCTCAGGGTGTTGTCTGAAAATATCTTGTATTCTTTTTTCGTGTTTTGTAACAGTTGTTATGTAATCCTTGAGAATTTTTGTTGACAGAGCTGGTAGTGAAATTATTTGATTTCTAGTGTTGAAACGGCAAGGAAGAGAAGAATCTGTAAAAGAAATTACTTGAAGGAATTGTTGGCGGCAAAATGGATTGAGAGTAATATCGCCTCTTGCTTGCCCTTGGAGCGAACATAGATCGCAGTTAAATTGAATTGTTTTCTTATCTGGTGAAGCGTCATGCAACTGAAATGGGCATACCATCTTTATCGTTTGTCATTTCGTAGATTCATATTTAAAGCAAGAAAAACTTGGACTTTAAATTCCCTTTACCGAGAATAGTCTTTGGGACTTACGTGAATCAAAGTCTTGAGAAAATAATCATAATTGGATTGAATCTTACGCTGCTTGTCACAATAGGGATCCCACTTCTTCTCACAACTACACAAGTAATAACAGAAACCGAACAATCTCTTTCATTTCAGCAGTTTGTTAATGATGTAGATGAAACAATTTTGGTAGCCGATTATAATCGAACTATTCAAACACGACAGTTAATTATACCCCCTAACGTAACTCTTGAAACAGAGTATAATCAGCTCATATTCAAAATTTTCATAGATTCTTGGCATATCGTCACGCGGACATATCGGTGTACCATTCGACTGTCCGGTTCTGTAAAAAATGGTCTCCAAATTTTAACAGTGAATGCTACAGATACAGTAATCCAAGTAATAATCCAATCCGTGTAAGAAGTGAATACATGCTTTTATTTCAGGTGTTGAAAATTCTACTTTGTGCTTGGATTCTGCT
>JBHLNC010000269.1:0-3709 GCA_048937435.1 Promethearchaeota archaeon
GCCGTACAACATGGCCATGTTACAACAGATGCTAGATATGGGAACAACACTCATTGATTATGAGCGCATTGTGGAAGTAGATTCGGGACGCAGGCTTGTTTTCTTCGGTAATTGGGCTGGACTTGCAGGCATGGCTGAGACTCTTCGTGGATTAGGCGAACGCCTGGCCCTGGAGGGCATCACTCCGAATCCCTTTTCGGAATTGCGTCCTACGTACGAATATGAGGGACTCGACGACCTCAAGGCAGCTATCAAATCTGTTGGAGACCGTATTAAAACTGAAGGCTTTGCCTCCGAACTCGCACCGTTCTGTGTGGGCTTTATCGGTTATGGTAATACATCTCGTGGAGCCCAGATAATCTTTGATTTGCTTCCTTGCAAAACCGTCTCGCCAGGAGAACTAGCTGCGTTACCACCAGATACGCATACTCTATACAAGGTAGTCTTCCGTGAGGAAGATACGATCCGCCCAAAGGATCCATCAGCCAGTTTTGAGTTGCAACATTATTATGACCATGGAAAAGCCCGGTATGAATCTGACTTTTTCCAATATCTCCCCCACCTTACGGTTCTAATGAATTGTATTTACTGGACCGATAAGTACCCACGAATGATAAGAAAAACGGAGCTCAAGAAACTTTGGAAAATGACCGAAGGGAAGCCTCGACTCAAAATCGTGGGAGACATTAGCTGTGATGTTGAAGGAGCTATCGAGTTCACACTCAAGTGTACAAAGCCAGATCACCCAACCTTCGTTTATGACCCCGTCGAGGAAAAAATAACCATGGGCATCGAAGGAAGAGGCATAGTTGTAATGGCAGTGGATAACTTGCCAACAGAGTTGCCTCGTGAAGCATCCACATCTTTTAGCGAAACCCTTCGGCAATTTATTCCATCCATCGCCAAAGCCGATTACACCGTACCTTTTGAAGAATTGGACCTCCCACCCGAGGTCAAGACTGCTGTCATTGTGTATCAGGGCAAACTCACGCCAACATATGAATATCTCAAAAAGTATTTGTAACACATCAACAGGAACCACTGCAAATGGAGGCAAAAAGGGATGAAAAATGTACTCGTTCTCGGTGCAGGATTAGTCGCACGACCCTATGTTCAATACATGCTAGAACATGGCTACCAGGTAACTGTAGCCAGTCGAACTGTAAGCAAGGCAATGCGTCTCGTCGGCGATCACCCCAATGGTGAAGCTCGAGCGTTTGATATTTCGCGTCAGGTGAAGGAGTTAAAGGATCTGGTTAAGCCTGCGGATCTTGTTGTGTCTCTGCTTCCGTATACATTTCATGTGCAGGTAGCCCGTGAATGTCTACGATATAAAGTGAATATGATTACAACATCCTATGTTTCTGATGAAATGCGAGCATTAGACAGGCAGGCAAAACGTGCTGATGTTATTCTTATGAATGAATGTGGTGTCGATCCGGGACAAGATCACATGTCTGCGATGAGAATCATCCATAAAGCACAAGCAGAGGGTGGTAAAGTCCTCTCGTTTACCAGTTTCACTGGAGGATTACCAGCTCCTGATGCAAACACAAATCCCTTCGGGTACAAACTTTCCTGGAGCCCCAGAGGTGTCTTGCTTGCGGGTCGGAATTCAGCACTCTTCCTCAAGAATGGGAAAGAGATTACAATTCCTGGCGCAGAACTCTTTGCCAACTGCCATATAGAAACTGTCCCTGAGTTGGGAGATTTTGAAGGGTATCCGAATCGAGATTCACTGCAATATATTGACATCTATGGGTTGAAGGGCATCCAGACAATGTTACGTGGAACCTTACGCTACCCAGGATGGTGTAAGACCATGTATAACATTGGACGATTAGGGCTCCTCGAACTTGATGAACAACTACTAAGTAATCTAACTTATGCAGATTTCGTGCGTAAAATCCTTAACTTGTCATCAGGTGGAGATCTTAAACAGCAGGTTGCCAACTATCTCAAGCTCCCGGTTGACGATTCTGTCATTGAAAAATTAGATTGGTTGGGGCTCTTTAATGACCAACCCATTGCAATTGAACGGGGAGCCCCAATTGATGTTATGGTGGCACTCTTTGAAGAGAAGCTCCAATATTCTGCGGGTGAAAGGGATATGATTGTGATGCAACACCAATTCATCATCGAACACAAGGATAACGCTCAGGAACAAGTGCGGTCAACCCTAATTGATTATGGTATACCTAACGGTGATTCATCCATGAGTCGCACCGTCGCTCTCCCTGCAGCCATAGCCTCACACTTAATTCTCACGGGTGAAGTTCAGTTGAAGGGTGTGCAAATTCCAATAGTTCCTGAGCTCTATGAGCCCATTCTCCAAGAACTCGAAACGATGAATATCCAGTTTAAGGAAGAATCCACAAAAACTTAGGACACCTCATTTAGTTTCAAGAACCTTTTAGTAGCCAACTATCCCTTGCTAGATAACGGGATAGAAGAGGTGCAGAAATATGGAACGAAAGACCTTCATAGTTGTAATTCTCGTAATTGTAGCTGTTATTACCTTAGATGTAATCTGGGCCATTCTAAATTATATTCTTCCAATTCTGATTTTTGGATGGATTGACATCGTTCCCATTATTCCAGGTCATGGCGTCACAGACTGGCTCATTCTGTTTTATCTAATCCCTATTCTTGCCATTCCTGTCTACATGCTGATGGCTGTGATAACCCCGCGATGGCTTATTTTGCCTTTAAACCGGCTTCTAAATCCGGGCCGTGAAATCTACTACTATGGGGTGGATACACAAAATCCGTCTCCTCTATATTCGGTATTTCGGAGAGCAATCTTCGCCTTGTTAATTACATTTGGCTTGTCCCTCACCGTAGCAACATACATTGGTCAATATTTCATTATCTGGGATCCAGGCCTACCGTCGGCTGTGAATGTCTGGAATACTGCTGCAGTCATTTTTCCTATTGTATTTTTCATCCTTTCAATAATTCTCCCCTCATCATGGCTGATAGATGACACAAAGATCCTTTTTCATAGCCATCCCCCTAGCGGTTCCCAAGAGCTCTTCAGTGCTGGTCGGGTGCTAACTTATCTGCTCGCGGGGTATGCTGGGATATCAGTTGTTCTCTTCTATGGTCTAATTGTCGGTTATATTGGCTTTATCTATGCAATCGGTGCAGTCACACCGCCCTGGCCATGGGTTCCCCCATGGTTCGTCGTTCTGATTACACTTCTAAATCCCTTTATCTTCATCTACATGCCTCTGCTAATGCTCCTAGCCTATGACCGCTATTTACCCAGCCTTCAAAAACGCCTAAGGGGGTATATGGATGCAAGAGGTACACAACAACTCTCAACCATGTGCCTTGTAGATGTTGACATCTCCGATTATCTTGGCGCTGATGAACCTACTGAACCAGTGGCAACAGCCACTTCTGTCGAACCAGAAGATACCGAAAAAGAAATTGTAAATAATTTGGGCGACGAGAAAACAACATAACCCGTCCGGCAATGTCATATGTATCTTCATTTCAATGACTCTTTATGAATCCCAATCGCCTCGCCCAACAAATGGACTTTATTGCTGAAATTGACAAACTGAAACAAGTGGTACGCGAATCCTGGCTCATTGACGCTAGCCGGAAAGAGACCGACGCAGAACACTCTTGGCATATTACCCTCATGGTTCTCCTGCTGAGGGAATATGCCAATGAACCCAACATTGATATCTTGAAAGTC
>JBHLNC010000270.1:0-3686 GCA_048937435.1 Promethearchaeota archaeon
TGATTTTTCACCTCAACTCCCGTCAGCTGGTACCAGATGTGTGATGGATTCGAATTCGATCATTGCGATGAGATTCGAGGGGAATGAAAGATCATGGTATTCCCCAGCAAGCCATAATCCAAGTTGGTCGAGGTAATGGTTGCTGTACACGTT
Organism: Promethearchaeota archaeon; assembly: GCA_048937435.1. Lineage (GTDB taxonomy): Archaea > Asgardarchaeota > Hermodarchaeia > Hermodarchaeales > Hermodarchaeaceae > Hermodarchaeum. The sequence goes on from JBHLNC010000270.1 coordinate 154, forward strand.
GGCTCGCTGACCTCCAGGTAAAACGCTAAGCGAGTTTTCAAAATTATCCAGATCAATAATCATGCGGTAGCTGGATCCAACTGCTACGATAAATCCTGGCGCATAATTCACGGTGTATTCGCTGCCGTTGATGGGCATGGTTGGTGAATTCATGTATGGGTATGTTTCACCTAGGGGATGAGGGGCCCAGAGGGCATGGATGCGGAGGTAGTACCACACGCTGATGTCTTCTCCCAAGCTTGCAGTCAAGGATTCGATGGTTGCTTCAAAACTGGAGAGAATAATGTCATCCCGGGTTTCAGTACCTGGGGTGAGGACGTCGTCGAACCAGAGTGGATAGTTGGTTTGAGTGAAGTTTTCCAAAACTGTGACAGCGGGGTAGGGTCCGTCAGGGGTTCCTGCGGCGGAGTATTCATCAAAGAATGTGGCGTTGAGGTATGTAAGCGAGAAGTATGCCCAGACTGTGGCTCCAATACTCTCAATATCCATGATTCCATCCCAGTCTTGGAGGATTGTCGCGGCTTCATGGATAAGGGGGTCTTCGGAAGCAGATATTTCGGCAAGCACCACACTGGCAATGATGTCTTTAATGGCGAGGGCATGCAAGGATAAGGAGTCGAGTTGGATTTGTTGCATATCACTCAGTGTGTAGCTGGTCGATGTATTCAAAAGGTCAGTAATCCGGTTAGCTCTATGGGCGGGGGCAAAATCATAGCCTAAATAATAGGGATAACTTGCGTTCACTGGTCGATTGTTTGCAGCCACAAGAAAACCAGAATCTGGATTCAAGCTGTGGGGAAGCTCATTGAAGGGAATGAAGCCGGTCCACTCGTCAGTTCCAGAGGAACCATTTAATGGGCTTGGGCCGAGTCCTGGGGAACGAATGGGTTGGGCTGCAGCGGCATGATAGGCAATATTCCCGCTAGTATCGGCATACATGAAATTGAGGTTTGGACATTCAATTTGTTCAATGGCAGACAGAAAGCTCGGATAGTCAGCAGCCTGCGCAATATCAAATAGGGCTTCAAGGACTAGCGATCCGTTGGCCCCAGTCCATTTGAGGGCAAACTGCCCAGTCGGTTGTTCGAAGAGTGGTCCATGTACGGTTGAGTTCAAGGGTATTACGGTTGGGGTGAATAGGCCACCAGCCATTGACCAGATGGTTGTGTTTTCCTGGGTAATTGTGTGCCAATCATTTTGATACCAGTATTGGTTGGGTTGTCCAGGACGCCAAATGTAATAGTAGAAATCAGAAACATCGGAAAACATACCGGTCCATCCCCAACTGATGTCGGGGTTATGTCCTTGAAAGACAAAGGGAATCCCTGGGTGCGTAATGCCTTGGACATTGTGCCCGGGTCCAATCAAATGAACTTCATACCATACGGCAGGTGTTGTGAGCGTCATGTGGGGATCACTACAAAGCATAGGTGCACCGGTTGTCGTGTGAGACCCGTTAATGACCCAACTATTGCTTCCGCCATTAGGTGCAATGGGAATTGGATTAAGCTCCTGTATTCGTTGGTAGTTCTGGGTTAGCGCGTATGCTGCTTCAATTAAATTCTCTGTCAGTGGTTGAGCTTTGGAACCGGGGGGTACAATGGGAATGTCATTGTATTGGGTTTCTGGGAAGAGATCAGTAAAGACTGCAATAGCTCCATACTCATTGATGAGGCTGGCCATATTGAGGTCTTGGAAGGCGTTGCTTGCTGAGATTTGCCAGGCGAGGTAGCGTACAATCGCCAAAGTATCAGTAACATTCCAAGGACGGGGGAAATAGTTCAGGACACGGAATTCAATGGGAATTTTGGTTCCAATAGTCTGCATGTACAGGTTAATACCTTCAGCATAACTCTCGAGTAATTCGAGGATTTGAGAGTCGAGAATCGCTAACGAAGCGTTCGCTGCGTGACCAAGACCTAGTTGCCGGTTGGTTAAGTCAAGTTCAATGTATTCTTCTCCAAACACTTCGGCAAGTTTCCCTTCAGCAATGCGGCGATACAAATCGAGCTGAAACAGTCTGTCTTGGGCATGGGCATATCCACAGCCAAGATACAAGTCATTGAGACTACTAGCAAAAATGTGGGGGACTCCCCAATAATCACGGACAATGTGGATTTCACCATCGAGCCCAGGGAGTTCATAGGTGGCATACGGTGGTAGGTTCGCCCAATGAACATCTTGCCAAAGCCCGCCATTAGGTTGGAGCCAGGGAGTTATCGAAACCATCATGCCAAGGATGAGAGACGCAACAAGGATAATTGTGACATTTTTACAGCTGAAGACTTTACGTTGGGATGACACTTAGAAACCCCCTGGAAGCCAGGAGCATTGGGACTTGAGTCGTTAGGGTGCGGCGAACATCCGTGTTTCAGTTCTTATAAATCGCTTGGTTCCTGAAAAGACGAAAACATTATTTGACCTTGTCTTTCGCTTTCTTCTTCGCCGCTTCATTTTTCTCTTCTTCTTTCTTCCTTCGGCGCAAACGTATTCGTCTTACTCGTGCTCCAGCCGCTTCAATAGTTTTTCGCACGGAACGGCGTTCCCGTTCTTTCACGGGGACCTCCAGGTGGGCAATGCCCTCTTCGCCTTCCACTGAACCGATGACGTGACCTGTGGCATATTCAGGCAATGGGTGGAATTTGTACGCATAGCGGAGAACTCCCGTTCGTCCTGCATCGCCAATACGTCGGAACACGACTTGCACACTCATTCCAATTTTCAGTTCATCGTGGTTGACATCCACAATCTGTGAAAGAACGAGGGGGCCTTCATCTAGGCGAACTAAGGCTAACACATAGGGTGCCAAATCCTTGAAACCTGACGGTGGATCATGGATAATAGTATATGAGTAAATTTTTCCTAATCCTGAGAGCTGAAAATCGATGAAATCAGTTTTTCGTCGACACTTCGGGCAGAGCGGGATTGGGGGGAAATATTTTGTCCCGCAGGTGCGGCAATGCCGTCCTTGAAGATTATACACGGCTTTAATGCGCCGCCATAGCATGGGAACACTTTGATCAGACATACAATTTCACCTTCTGTTATTACTCCCGATTCAATATGTGGACCACAGCAGTAGAACCTGTACCACCTAGGTTAAGAGTGAGTCCACGCTTAACGCCTTTCACCTGACGTTTTCCTGCCCTTCCACGGAGCTGTTCTGCAATTTCAGCAATTTGCGCGATGCCTGTAGCACCAACCGGATGGCCTTTCGCTTTAAGTCCACCACTTACATTCACTGGAATCGTGCCCTTCTTATCAAAATACCCATCTAGGAGAGCAGAACCACCTTTGCCTTTTTCAACAAATCCCAAGTCTTCTACGGAGATGATTTCACTAATACTGAATGAATCGTGGATTTCAGCAATGTCTACTTCTGCAGGCTTCATTTTGAGTTTGTTAAAGGCTTGTTTTGCTGCACTGGTCACGGCTCGAAATTGTGTGATGTGTGGGCGATCATGAAGTGCAAGAGTATCTGAGGCTTGCTTGGATGCATCAATCCATATCGGATCTCCTTCAAATTGATCTAC
>JBHLNC010000271.1:0-2676 GCA_048937435.1 Promethearchaeota archaeon
GAGATTCCTGTTTTCAATTCATAGTATTTCTTTAGGTTTTGGACTTCCAAAATCGAACTAGTCATTTCTATCTCCCACAAGTAGACATGACACAAGATGCCCCTTCCCAACTTCAACTAATTGTGGCTCTTGTTCTTTGCATTTGTTTCTGGCATAACTGCATCTTGGATGGAAATGACAGCCCTTGGGAAGATTTACGGAATGAGGAACTACGCCCGGAATAGCGCTCAACCGTTTCTGTGCTAAATCGAGTCTGGGAACCGATTTAAGCAAGGCTTCAGTGTATGGATGCGTTGGAGTCATGAAAATCGTTTCTGCATCAGAATATTCAACCATTTTTCCCGCGTACATAACTGCGACTTTGTCTGACATTTCAGCAACGACCCCCATGTCATGAGTGATGAGCAAAATGGATGACGAGCCTTCTTCCTTCAGTTGCTTCATCAATTCCAACACTTGCGCCTGAATAGTTACGTCCAGATTAGTTGTGGGCTCATCGGCTATAAGCAGATCAGGTCCACATAATAGAGCCATTGCGATCATCACCCGTTGCCTCATTCCACCACTCAAGCGGTGAGGAAAATCATTCAACCTAATGGCCGCGTCAGTGATTCCCACATTGGTCAATTGCGAGATGATTTTTTTCTGAATGTTGGATTTCTTCATTCGCCCGTGAGTTTTCAGCACTTCTGCCAGCTGATCCCCAATAGTGAGAACCGGGTTTAAAGATGTCATTGGATCTTGAAAAATCATGGAGATTCTATTTCCTCTAATCAACCTCATTTCTTCTTCGGTTTTTCTCCTAAGGTTCTCTTTATTGAAGAGAATTTCACCTTCAATTATTCGCCCTGGAAATGGAACCAAATTGATAATAGAAAGTGCTGTCACAGTCTTTCCTGATCCTGACTCGCCGACGATGCTGAGGGTTTCACCTTGTTCTATTCTCAGATTTACCCCGTCAACTGCTTTTAATATTCCATAATCCGTGTAAAAATACGTTTTGAGGTCTTTAATATTAAGCAGTACAGTGCCCATTGAAATCGACGCTCGTAGTCCCTAGGGATGTTTTCAAACACGCACTCCTCTCAATCGCGGATCCAATGCGTCTCTGAGACCATCCCCAAGTAGGTTGAACGCTAAAACAGTTAAGAATATGAAGAACCCAGGAAAGGTCGCAACCCACCAAGCAGATCCCAACACACCTCTTCCACCAGAGAGCATACTGCCCCATCCGATTATGGTGGGGTCTGTTAGACCCAAGAAACTCAATCCGGACTCCAAGAGAATTGCCGCAGATATATTCATCGTTGTTACAACAATTATAGACCCCATTGCGTTTGGGATTAAATGCCTAAAGATTACCCGTCCATGACCAGCACCCAAGGCCTTTGCCGATCTGACGTAGTCCATTTCTCTCAGCGACAGGAACTCGCTTCTAACGATTCTAGCAACTCGCGGCCACATCAGAACGCTCATCAAGGCAACAATTAAGAAAGTATCTTTGCTTCTCAGTACTGAGATGGCTAAGATATAAAAAAAGTAACCGGGCAGTATAAGTACAACGTCGGAAACTCTCATTAGTATGAAATCCACAGCGCCAGTGAAGTACCCTGAAAATGCGCCGATCATCAAACCGATTATTGTCGTGAATAAAGAAGCGCCCAATCCTACAACCAAAGAGTTACCAGCACCCCAAAGACATCTAGAAAGGACATCTCTTCCTATTTGATCCGTTCCAAACCAGTGCATCTCGCTTGGCGGACTCAAGACTTCCCATGAAGTGTCCCGAGGGTCATAAGGAGAAACAACGGGCGCTGCAACCGATATCGCGAATATTGCCATTACAATCATGCTCCCAAACAGAGCAACTCTGTTCTTCTTAAATCGTTTCCAGATGGTGCCGATTCCCAATGTGCCTTGGATGCTAGCCATTCTTTAGCTTCCTAGTATTTTATCCTCGGATCAAGGTATCCATAGGTTATGTCCGTGATTAGTACGCTAATAATCACACTAAGGGTCACAACCATAGTAATGCCCATAAGTAGCGTGTAGTCTCTAAAAGTTGAAGCTTGAACTATCAACCAACCGCATCCAGGCCAAGCGAATGTGGTCTCAATTATTGCAGCACCACTCAAAACGAAGCCAAAATAGAGGCCTATAACAGTCACTACAGGCAAGAGGGCGTTTCTTAATGCATGTTTATAAATCACGATTCTTTCCCTCAGGCCTTTTGCCCTAGCTACTACAATATAGTCTTGCCTTAAAACCTCAAGCATGCTTGACCTCACTATACGAGCCAGGAACCCTAACGTGGCAGTCGCCAAAACCGCAACTGGTAAAATCATGTGCCGTAACTCGTCAAAAAAGCCGCCTGAGTAGGAAGTTCCATGCGAGGGGAGCCAACCTAATGTCACTGAGAACACGAGAATTAGCATCAAGCCATACCAAAACCAAGGAAGAGACCATAGTAGGAGAGACCCCGTCATCAAAGTATAGTCGATCTTGGAATATTGTTTCACTGCAGATATGACACCTATCGGAATTGCTATTAGAATCGCCAACACAGTCCCCGTCAGCTGCAGTTTCAAAGTGTTTAGAATAGCTTTAGCAACTAGTTCAGAGACTGGTGATCTATAGACGTACGATCGCCCAAGATCAAACCGGATTACCCTTGAA
>JBHLNC010000271.1:2686-3671 GCA_048937435.1 Promethearchaeota archaeon
GCACAATTATTGGTTGGTCTAAACCGTACAGATGCCTCATGTAATCAAGTTGTTCACGATCAAAATCTGTGTCAGGCTGCAATCCATAGAGTGTCAAGATAGGGTCGCCTGGGGCTGAGTGAACGAGAAAAAAGACTATTAAACTAGCGATAAAGAAAGTTGGAACGCTTATTAGCACTCTTTTCGCTATGAAACCTTTAAACCCCATATCCTCGCCCTTAGTCTTTCTAATCGAAATGCTAGTCTACCTCATATAATTTGCGTTTCTTCTGCATTTGCGCGTGCAAGTTTCAGGCAAATTTCAGCAAGATAAATACCAAAATTAGGACAGCGCTGAATATTAGAACGGGAGGCAAAATTAGCTCTAGAAGAGCAATCACAAATGCTACATAATCCCTCAAGTCCATTCTACTGTTCGACGCTTTGTTGTTTTTCTCCTCTTCTTCTTTATTGTTCTTATTGGACACATGATTTTTGCTCTGCGTACTATTAGATAAACGTTGCCTGTGATCCCACAACTGATTGCTACCTTTGAGTCTAAACTGATTCTCAAACACGATAAAATGAACCTGGGTTGTGTTTTTGCGAAAATCCTTTTATAACTAATGTAAGAGTCCATGTGCAGGTGGAACTTATGTTCAACACTGAAGGGCTTTCAATCGATGACCGTTTTCTAGAAAAGACACTATCATATTTGAAGACAATCGCCAATATGGGTGAAAAAGCAACAGGAACAGAACGAGAATTTGAAGCAGCAAACTTCGTCAAAGGCGAGTTTGAAAAAATCGGACTGCGAAACGTTAGATTAGAGTCGTTTGAGGTCTTGAGCCGTGACTATAAGGCTTGTGAACTCAAAGTCACGGATCCAATCAAGAAGGCGATCCCATGTGTCACCGCTGGAACAAGTCTATCGACTCCGAAAGAAGGCATATCGGCTGAAATCATTGATGCTGGCTACGGAATCTTGAAAGACTATGAAGCAATT
>JBHLNC010000272.1:0-3666 GCA_048937435.1 Promethearchaeota archaeon
GTGGACTCCTCAGTGTGATATTGGGTGGTTATCGCGATTGATGCTGAGGCATAGACGGTAATCTCGGTCAGGCTCTTTTTGGTGATGTCTAACAATGATGTAGGAATTCGGATGAATTCTCCAGTGAGCGGTTTGGAATAGTCTGGTTAAGATTAATACTTCCATCACCGCTGTTTGGTTTGCGGAGAAAATGTTCAGATGAACGTATACCACAGGATACAAAGATGTCAAATCCGCCGGTAAGATTCTAATTAATTCACCGGAATTGACGTCATCTCGTAATCGTCTTGTTTATTCTGTGCATATTTGGTTGAGAGAAGGGAAAATATTGCGATTTCGACCGCGCGCCGTTATAATGCCAACACTTAGGGCGGTTAGCTCAGTTGGTCAGAGCGCATGCTTGACATGCATGAGGTCGTTGGTTCAAATCCAATACCGCCCACAAAAGCCGTTTGACATGCCCGTCGAGCGGTTTTTTGCTTTGTTGAGTATTGATACGAGAGAGGAACTATATAAATTTCGGTTCCCACTCACTCCTATGGAATCAGTTTTAGATCGCGCCATTTTCGTGGTTTTAATACATAAACGATTCCCTTAATACTGATCATTAATTCAGTGCAACGATTTGGAACACGAACATACTTATTCCCATTGTCACCGCCAATGCAACCGCTAGCCAGGTAACTGGGTTGTCCGGACTTATTTGCATTGATTCAACAAAATTGGAGAGGGGCTCGTGTAACAAGACTACAAAGAAAGCCAGCAGGATGGAAAAAAACAGCGGGAACAGGTTTTCATTTGCAGCTTCAGGGGACGTCTGAATAGCATAGACGGACCGGATCAGCATCAACGAGCACATGCCAACGATGACAATGGAAGCTTTTCTGGAAAATGAATCACGTTGTTTGATGCCAACTATAGGTAATAGTAAGGTTACCAGTACGATACCAGCCATCAAAATTAGTATGCCGGCTCCAAGTAAAACAACTTTCGGAATACCCATAGCGGCAACCCACTGGGCATCACCACTAGGTGTCAATAGACCCAAAGAAAAGGTAACCCCTTCCTGAACCATCGCCACAGGGCCCCATAACATCAATGGGAGCGGTGTTGGCTTACGCTCTCGCCATAGCAGAAGAAGAAAAATCACACTCAATATGAGATTGAAAAGAGGACCGGCAGCGGATGTAATACCCATTACGTCTTGTCGTAGAGACGTGACACCCATGATTCTTGAACCTCCGAATGGATCCAGGTGAACCTGGACGCCCGGAGAGTTGTAGGCAAGGTGGCTTAGATAGTGGCCGAACTCGTGGATCATTTCACCCAGCAGGAAAGCAAATGAAAAAGACCCCGCCAACAATAGAATTGACTTGGACGTTTGGGATGCATGTCCCTCAAATCTCGTTTCCATTGTTCGTTCTCCACTCAGTCGTTCGATACTTTTCTATGGCATTAACCTTTCAATTCAGTGTCTCTCTTGCCTCTCACACTCCAAGATTACACAACTTCTTGAGCGTTTGTACCGTCTCTTCGATTGGGATTCCCTCATCTGTGTCAAGCTTGATCCGCGGCCAATCCAAAGCTGAGGAACGCGGGTAAACTACATTTTATGCTCCGATTGTAGATTTCAAGACAATATCAACCGCGAACGCTGGAAGCGTATTACAGCTCCTAGTAGTAATCCAATGTTCACAAGTATCAAAATACCCATGAAAACAAACAAAATCGTGGTAAGGTCCATCCGGTCGATAAATGCCTTGACCGTATCTTTCGGTAGGAATGTGGGGAGCACGAACACCACGGCTTGCAATAGCAGGAAGGGCATGAAGAGCATGAGCATAATCGTTTGGGTTGCACTCTGAACAGTAGGTGAACGCAGTGAAATCAAGATACCCAGACTGGCTACCATCCCAGACATCAGTAGGCTACCAGAGATGTTTATCCACAAAATCGTGGGTTGGTAGATTTGGAAACCACCATTCCATTCCATAATGTTCACTACCACCAGACTGAAGAACAAAAGGAATAAGGTTACACCCCAACCAAAGAGAATAGACGTTAGCAACTTACCCAATAGAATGGCTCGGTCTGGCAAGCTGCTTGCTAGCAATGTCTCCAGAGTATGACGTTCCCGTTCACCCGCAAAGGATTCAGAAATGGTGGAGGCAATCAGCAACAAAGGGGTGATCCCTGATACTGCTACGGACCAGCCTGATGTCAACCACTCATTCCGAAATTGGATTGGGAAGATGACGCCAAATACGGCAATCGGGGTCAATAGGGTTGCTGTTGCCTTCCAGCGGCTGCTGCTGTAGCGGAGCAGCCCTTTGCTTTCCTTCCATATCACGGTCAAAATATCTTCAATCATCTTACTCTCCTGTTAATGACAAGAACGCTTCTTCCAAACTAGCTTTGCTGCGTCGGACTTCTTCGACTTGAGCGCCTGCGCCCACCAGAATGTTGACCAAGGCAGCCGTATCTGTTTCCGTGAGCAGATCGATCACCAGGTGATTATTTTGGTTTTCTATGATTCCCACATGGGGATGCGCCTTCAACAATCTCAGCGCACTTTCGGTGAACCCGCGGCCAGCAATTTCAACCCGCGGACCGCCTACTCGCGCCCGTAGTTCATCAGGATTTCCCAATGCCACCAATTTCCCTTTACGAATCACCGCCACCTGATGACAGAGTTTCTCAGCCTCCACCATGTTATGGGTGGTTAAGAAGATGGTGACATTCTCGCGTGAAGTTAAGGCCGCCAAGTCTTCACGGATGGCGACAGCAGCCCGAACATCGAGACCGGCGGTGGGTTCGTCCAAGAGAACCAGACTTGGCCGGTGGAGCAGTGTACGGACCAGTGCCAATTTTTGTTTCATCCCCCGGCTCCAGTTTCCCGCTCGTTCTTTGCGACGTTCCCACAATCCCATGTGCGTGAGCAGCTCCTGAATGCGCGCCTTCCGCTCATTTGTGGTCATGTGAAATGCTCGACCGTAGAACTCCAGGTTATCTTCAGCACTCATCTGCTCGTAGATGCCGGTGTGTTCAAGCAGAGCCCCTGTGTTGGCGCGCACCTGATCCGCCTGGATTTGGGTATCAAATCCCATTACCTTCGCCTGCCCGGATGTAGGTTCCAGAAGTCCGAGCAATAAGCGAATTGTGGTGGTTTTCCCAGCACCATTTGGCCCTAAAAAACCAAATATGATTCCTGTTGGTATTTCTAGAGAGATGCCATCCACCGCTCTCACAGAGTCAAACTCTTTGGTAAGGTTTTCGATGCAAATTGCATTCTTTGTCATTTTTTTTCCTCCTTGCAGCAAGGGAACAGCGTTTACACTTAGGGGTTGTTTTCCTTGCTTCATTCGTCGAGAGCGGCACCGATGGCAAGGCCTACGATCATGCCCCCTCCAGCGAAGATGACCACATTACCGATTAGTAAACCGATGCAGCCACCCAAGATCAGACCCATTGCCATGCCGATACCTTTGTAAGTGGTCTTTATTGAGGATTGCTTTTTCGATTTTTCAGCCATGATCTACTCCTTTATCACTGATGTAAGTCACCTCAAGCAATGGCAGGTTGAGGTTGTATAGACGATTCAAAATCCCATGGAGTTCAGCCTGGTCCCTTACCTGACATGTCAGAATGGTGTGCGGTTTTCCTGTT
>JBHLNC010000012.1:0-15239 GCA_048937435.1 Promethearchaeota archaeon
TGCCTCCCAGCTTCTGTTAAGATGAGGATCAAGATTCGGGTCGCGATTATCACCCTACGTTATGGTGGCAACAGACGTCCTTATATTCGGTGAAGAGCGGGCAGCCTCCGCCGCACGCTTTGAGAAGCTCACATGAAAGGCATTCTTCAGCGAGCTTCATATGTCCTCGTAGAGCCTTTGCAGTTGGATGGTTCCATATCGTATCCCAAGAGTCTTTGAGAATGTTCCCCAAGGGTTCAAAGTAGCTTTGACAAGGGAGAACAGCTGCATTAGGTTCAATTGCAAGGCTTGAGTAAGCTGCACTACAACGTCGTGGACCTAGCCCATATTCAGTAGGATCGAAGTGACAGTACATGGTGGGTGAGTACCAGATGAGTCGCATGTCGTGTTCACTGGCCTCAGCGAGGATGTCGGTGATAATTTCATCCAGTTCTTCTTCAGGAATGGCTTGTTTATCTGCAACATCACGTCCGCTACCTGAATAGATTAGGCCGTTCATAGCAAAAGGCTTCTGACCCAATTTTGCTAAGAATGCGACAGTATCGGTAATTGTTGGTCGATTCAGCTGTGTGAGAGTCGTGTTGGTGATGGTATAGATATCGGTGGCAATAAAGCGCTTGAGCCCTGCAACAGTTTCTTTCCACGCTCCTTGAACACCCACCATTTGGTCGTGAATCTCAGGAAGATGTGATTCCAAAGTGATTTGCACGTAATCTATCCCTGCTTTAACCAAATCATCAACTAGATCCTTTGTCAGGTGCCGCCCATTAGTGACAAGACCTGCGATAATACCGATTTCTTCAGCATATTGAACAAGTTCAACAAGATCGTCACGAAGCGTCGGTTCGCCACCAGTGAAAGTCACATGGGGAACAGCTACACCGAGGAGGGCATCAAGAACTTGCTTCCATTTGCTGGTTCCGAGTTCTTTAGTGGCATCCCAGTTGCGACGTTCTGGAGGTACATAGCAATGCGAACACAGGTTATTACAACGGTAGGTAAGTGCAAGGTCAACCCGGTATGGGGCAGAGGGCTCATGGGAGAAAGGTTCGACTTCACCAAAGTCAAAGGTTTCAATGGGCGAAACATCGGGCTCAGCAATGAAAGACAAGATCTTCTCCTTTAATTCATTGTAATCCGCTCGAATCGCATCAGGTTTAGCACCCCGATATTTCTCACGGATGAAAGTAATGACCTCATCCTCGGATTTCCCTTCCACCGCAGCAATAGCATAATCATAACCAGTTTCATTTAAGAAAAGCAAACGTGATGCATCCACAACGATTGTGCCACCTTTTGCCTCCTTACGGAGATGAAACCGGTGACCCTCTAGTTCACCTTTGCCGAAAATGATTTTTCCAGTTTGATACTCCATTCGAGACGCTCCTTACCAGAGATATGTCTTCCTTTTCGTATCAACAAGAAAAGTCTATCGAAGACTAAGTACTTATCAAAAAATTAGGGAGTTTGCAAGAATTAAGTTGGTTCGTAAGGCTTTTCGGGTAATGTTCTATTGATGAATATTGGAAGTTGTCCAACACAATGTCGCGGATAGAAGAAATGGAACAATTAGCAACAATTTCGAACCTTGGACCCATTGCGCGACGATATTTTGCGATGAATGCCTTTGATGGAACCCTAACCATCATGGGGATCATTTTAGCATCGCATTTTGCCTTACATCATGATGCAAGGGCAATTGTGACTGCAGGAATTGGTGCATGTTTAGCCATGATGTTTTCTGGGTTAGCCGGCACCTATCTAGCAGAAAAAGCTGAAAGAGAACGCGAATTCAAAGAAATGGAACGTGCAATGTTACGAAAATTAGACCAAACTATCGTTCAAAAAGCATCACGGTTTGCGATTATTGTCTCATCAATTGTAGACGGGTTTGCGCCGTTTTTAGCAGGATTGATTCTTCTTACACCGTTTATTCTAATTGTCGTTAATATACCCATAGTGTGGGACATCGCTGTGTGGATTTCTGGGAGCGTAGGATTTTTCATGCTCTTCTTATTGGGTATCTTCCTTGGGCGGGTCTCTGAACAAAATCCATGGTTCTATGGTCTACAGACACTAGGAGCAGGAGTAGCTACGGCCGTAGCTATCATTTTGTTAGAATTATTTCTCAGCGTGTAGAATAGAACTCTGTATCGTTTCTGGGAGTTGCAAGGCGTGCTTTTCTGCTAGGTATGCATTCAATTGACAAAGTTGTGGCGCTGTGTTTTCGAAATCCTTGAGGCTGTGGCTGTCTGACCCAACATAGAACTTCGCACCAGATAAGATAAGTTCATCAATTAGGTGAGGATCTGGGTGTATTCGACCCCAAGGGTGATTTAAACCACGCAAATTTACTTCAATTAGGACACCCTGTTCTTGGCAAAGTAATCCCATTTCCTTTGTCCGTTGCTTCCAAAGTGAAGTTACTTCGTGGCTTCCTGGAAAGAGTGGTAAAAAGCGCATCACTCCATCGATATGAGCAATTCCAGAGAAAAGTTGTGACTGAATAGCAGATTCCACTTCATCAAAGTAACGTTCCAGTATTTCGTGAAGACCAATCGTTTTTACGAGTTCTTCCATTTCTTCGACGATTGTCAGTGCCAACCGATTAACCGTGTGGACTACTCCAATGAAATAGTCAAAGTCATTCTTGTTATCGTCACAGAACTCAGAGAGTTGGGAAGCTAGATCAGTATAATAATCAACTTCTAACCCGATCGAGGTGTAAGGATACTGGGAATGAACTCGGTCATACTCTTCAAGTAAATGGGGGAAATGATTAGGATTCAAGTAGTCTTTCCGGTCAAGGAATGCGAGTTCGAAATGATCGAGAAACCCGATATGGATGGCAAGTTGGTTTGCACGTTGAGCATAAGCTTCAAGTGGTGTCGAAGAATCTGGACTGAATTCGGTGTGTAGGTGCAAATCATAGTTTGATGGGTTTTTAGTCATTCTATAGTCACGAGAAATAAGTGATGGTTGTGACAAAGTGTTTTCGTCGTTGATATACTATTCGAAGCCGTTTGATGCATAAGTGGGGATTTTGTCTTTGATATGAAGACGTAGTTTTGGATTATCTGAGTGGGGAGTTAATAAAAACTCAGGGTACCAGCAACAAGGTATTTAACATGAAAACCGCCGACAATGTGCGAGGTTCGCTTCTATGCCAGACCAGCCATCCAAGAATGACCCTATATTGGTCACTGGTGGAACGGGGTTTATCGGATCACACCTTACACATCGTTTGGTTTCTGAAGGTTATCAAGTCATATTACTTGATGTAAAACCCAATTTTGCACGGATTAGTGAAATCGCTGATAAAGTCACAGTAGTTGAAGGTGATGTTGGTATATGGAGTGATGTTGTCAGCACCCTGAAGGAGTATAAGATCAGACACGTTTTTCATACTGCAGCCCGATTATCCGTCGAAGCTGAACGCCAAATAGGTGGTGCATATTCCTGTAACATTGCTGGAACGTTTAACGTTCTTGAAGCTGCTCGGATTATGCAGGTTCAACGACTTGTTTTTCTAAGTAGTCTGGCAGTCTTTGGAGCCCAAACCCAATTCCCATTTCATGAAACAAGCTATCGAGATCCAGGAAGCTTCTATGGTGTTAGTAAAGCCTTTGGAGAAATGTTGGGCTCGTATTATTATACACGCCATGATTTCGATTTTAGAGGAGTCAGGTTTGCTGTCGTCATTGGTCCAGGACGGCGTGGTGCGGGTGCTACCGTGACCTATTCTAGTTTCATTGAAAACGTTGCGTTAGGAAACCCAGGCATTATCGATATTCCCAAGAGTTCCATCTTGCCCATAATCTACATTGAAGATGCAGCGGATTTCTTGGTTGCCCTTTGGAAAGCCCCTAAACTCACTAAACGTGTCTACATCACTGGGGGTGTTCCGATTCCCATTCAAGATCTAATTACAGAAGTGAAAAAGGTCATCCCTGGTGCAGAAATCAAATTTCAATCAGATCCGCATGCTGAACGCGTGGCCCAAACCTGGTCGTTTCTCACCACACTCTTAGTGCAACAGGGTCAAGAGAACCTCTATCGGGATATCAAAGAAGTTGGATGGAGTTTACGATACAATTCAGTTTCTGAGATTGTGAAACATTTCATTGAGTACGTGCAAATGCGAAAAGAGATTTTTTCATTATTCTAATGGAGCTAAACGAAATGAAGGAAATTACCAAAACTACAGTCCTAGGAGCAGGCGCTATGGGACATGGGATAGCCCAAGTCTTTGCGCAAGCAGGATGTGAAGTTACACTCTACGATATTGACCAACAAGTTCTGGATCAAGCAAAGGAGCAGATCAATGCCAACCTCCTCCTCCTCAAGAACCATAAGATCATACAAGAAGAAAGAATTCCTCTAATTTTATCCTGGATTACTACCGAACCCAATTTTGATGCCGCTGTGAAAGATGCAGATCTCGTCCTTGAAGCAGTTCCTGAACGATTGGACCTGAAGCGTGAAATATTCACAAAGGCAGAAACTAAGTGTCCCAAGGACGCCATTCTCACCTCTACCACCTCAGTGATTCGAGTAGGAGATATCGCTGAAGCCATTAAATCACCTCACCGATTAGTGGGAACCCACTGGATGAACCCGCCCTTTGTACTCCCACTCGTTGAATTGATTCGAGCCCCCCAAACCTCAGAAACTATTATCGAGCAAACCAGAGCATTTCTGGAACAAAAATGTGGGAAACGAACTATAACCTGCAACGATACACCAGGCTTCATTGTCAATCGTCTAGCTGGCGCTATTTTGACTGAAGCCGCAAAACTCATTGATGATGGAATTGCATCACATGTTGAAATCGATCGCGCTTGGAAAGAGCACCTGGGTTTAATCTTCCTGTTGTATGGGCCGTTCGGAAACCTGGACTACATTGGGTTGGATGTACTTGTAATGGCTGCAAAATACCTAGCATGGGCATTGGAGGACGACAAGTACACCCTACCGAAATGGCTTGAAGAAAAAGCACTCAAAGGAGACCTAGGAGTCAAAACGGGGAAGGGCATATACGAATACGCAAATCAGTCTCCCGAACAGCTACGACAAAAACGTGCCGAGGAGCTAATCGGACTCCTTCAGAAAGTCGGATTGGCAGACGAAGCTTCCGATTAATAATCTCGATTGGTTGTAAAGATTTGTGAGAGCAGAGTCATGTATTTCCTGGAAACTCTGACATCTAAGACATAAGGTCGTCCAGTGTCAACGGCTCGTTTAAGTGCTGGTTGAATTTCAGAGGGTTTAGTAACGAGGTCACCACATGCACCAAACCCTTCTGCGACCTTATCAAGGCGCGCATGCTCATTAAGAAGAGTGCCGCACGAGGCTTTCTCTTCAGATCTGGTTTTGAGGAGCCGGGTATGGTAGACTAATCCCCAGGCGCAGTCGTTATTCACAATAACCACGATGGGAACATCGTAGCGAACCGCTGTATCCAGTTCGCTGATATTAAAGAGAAAACTCCCATCACCTGAAATGAGATACACAGGTTTCTCAGGACGGGCTAGTTTTGCCGCAATCGTGATGGGAAGTCCCGCTCCCAAGTGTCCAAGTGGTCCTTGTGAACCTATGATTTGCCCCGGATAATTGGCACGGAGATAAACGTATGCCCAAGCTGTTGTGTCACCACCATCAAGAATAAAGAGGCTTTCAGGTGAAGCAAATTCTCGTATTTCCTTCATTAACCGTTGAGGTTTAATGGGAATTTCATCAGAATCAGCGTCTTTTTCCAGAACGTCAAACAATTGTTCCCAAGCAGCCCGGGATTGCTTAGCAAAATTTCCGGTGGCACGCTTTTTTGCGATTTTTTTTGCAGCATCTAGCATCTGAGAGAGTACCGCACCAGCATCACCGATAATCCCCACCTCAACTGGTCTATTTTTCCCAATTACATCCGGGACTATGTCCACATGGATGAATTTCGCGTCTTCGGCATAGAAAGAGGGATCTCGCCCAAATCCCAAGAACTCGTCTAATCGGGCGCCAACGACGAGTATCACATCGGCTTGATTAGTGAAAGGATTGGCAATTGCATTTCCTATGGAGAGCGGGTGATTCTGTGGAAAACAGCCGGCTCCCAGGTATTCAGCTGCGACTGGTATCGAGAAAAACTCTGCTAGTTTCACGAGTTCATTGCACGCTTGTGACCAGTATACTCCACTTCCAGCAATAATGACCGGACGTGCTGCTTTTGCCAGTAGTTGTACCGCCCGTTTGACTTGAACTGGATCTCCAAGGAGCTTACCTATAGGTCGATACTGTGCTGGTTTAAGCGGTTTAAGTAATTCTTCTTCTACTGGAGTTGAGATGATATCCTTTGGAATGTCTAAAAGGACAGGTGCCATTCGGCCTGTGAGTGCAGTTCTGAAGGCTTTCTGTAGATACTCTGCTATCCGATGAGGAAATACGCAACGTCGAGTCCATTTAGTCACTGATGATACGAGGGCTTTCAAATCCAGATCTTCAAAGGCATCCATGTCAGCTAGTCTGTGGGCGATACTCGATGTGATGGCGACGACTGGGCTCCCCATTTGGTAGGCTTGAGCAAGAGCAGGGACCGCATTGACAATACCTGGACCCATAGGTACAAGACAGACACCAGGTGTCCGAGTGACCCGTGCCCACCCATCAGCGGCATTCCCTGCAGCTTGTTCATGTCGCGTCGTAATAATTTCTATACCTTCAGCTACAAGGGCATCATAAATTGGGAGAATTTCCCCACCGGGGAGGGAAAACACGTGGGTGATATTCTCTCCTTTCAGCACTTCCGCTACTGCTTTTCCAGCATCTGTTTGAGGCATAGAACACCTCACCTATATGTGCTAAGAGCCAGTCCTAATCTGGCTTTAACTCTTTGCCCTTGGTCTCAGGCAGGAGCCAAGGTAAGATGACCATTAGGACGAATCCTAGTGATCCAACCAGCATTGCTTGTCCCAAAGTAAGAACTGTGAAGGTTGTTAGTACACCAACGACTATTGCACCTAATGAAAAGCCACGAGCAATACTGAAGATTATTGAATTCGCTGCAGCACGGGCACGGGTTGGAAAGAGTTCACTTGACCATACACCAAAGAGACCATGTGAACTAAAGCCCAATGCAAGAATGACCAGACCGACAATGGTTAGAATTAGAGGCGTTGGGAAGATGACTAAGATTGCAATAGCAAACACAATTGTACCTATTAAGCCAAGAATGGCAGGGACCATGTAAGCTCTTCGTCGACCGATAATGTCTCCCAGTAATCCGATAAGCGGAAAGACGAATATCAGAATGACGGCGATTGCCATTACAATGAGATCGGGTGTATCACCAGGTAAACCGATACCTCCCATGCCCAGGAACCATGGACCCCAATCAACAAAGGCATGGTAAGCGAATTCAGCAGCCCAGAATACAAATGTAGCAATCACTAGAAGTTTTAGATAGCCTTTCTGAACAATTTCTTTCAGTTGTGCCCCTAAGGGCATTTTATCAGGTGATTCTAATTCGCGATATTTTTCCCAAAGCCGTGATTCGGGAAGCACGAAGTAGAGCCAAATGATAAACGGAATCGGTATTAACGCTATAAAAAAGAGATATCGCCACCAAATAACTGGGAATAGAACTGAAAGAGTGGGTCGTAGAAGAAGAACTGAAATCGCAGACCCCAAGTAGCCGATAATGAATGTGGCGTGGACAAATCCGCCCCACATTGCACGGCGTTTAGGTGAATAGACTTCACCAAGGAGCGCGAAGGCAATTCCCCATGAAACACCCATGCCAGAGAGAATACGTAATGCCGCGAAAACGTAGTAATTTGGTGCAAAGGCCGATGCAGCAGTGAGAAGGGCATCCCAGGCAATTGAGGCAAGGAGAATGTTTTTGCGTCCGTATTTGTCGGCTAATGCTCCGAAGAGGAATGCGCCAGGAACTGTAGCAATGTATTGTGCTGACATTATGAATCCAAGGTACACTTCAGGTTGAGGACCAAGACCAAATTCAGCACCTATTGGACCAACTAAGAATGTAATCAAAGTAAGCCCAATGGCGTCATGTGCCCATCCGAGAGCACAGGCAAAGAAGACAATGATTTTTTCTTTTCGTGTGAAAGGTTTGATATCCATAAAATTGCCTCCGAATGCGGTGGAGAAATTAGATTATGAGGCACCAAGCCTATGACTTGTTTTTCCATAAAGGGCTTTTGACGGGCTGTAATTATGGGGTTTAAGGCAGTTTGAACTATTTAGAAACTAAAAGTGGAACTGAGATTTCGAAGATAATGCATAGTGGTAAAACTGTTGTTACATGTTAGTAAATAGCTCGTCCGATGTCTTCAATAAAGGCAGAACGGTATTCAAGGAGAACTTGTGGATCCTCAACAAAAATTGTGAATGCATATGTAAAAGCCACATGGGAAATTGATGTAAGTGCATATACGGGTTCAAAACCGAATTTTTCTGTCCACCGTTTGCATACTTCGCTCAGGATTGATTCATATTTTTCATTTGATTCCTTAACTGGGAACTTTAACTCGAGAGTATACTGGATGAGATCCGAAGTATCCATTACCTGGCTGATGACCTCCCAAATTCGTCGTGGTAATGAATTTCTTTCAGCTGAACCGTCTTCTGTTTTGCTAGAAGTTACTTGTTGACGTTTGCGTTTAAAACGGAAGTTGGTAACGGATGAGTTCATGACATTATTATTGGGAATGAGCGTGATGGATCCATCGATTTGACGTAATTTCGTATAATTCAAACTGATTTCAAGGACAATTCCTTCGTTGGAACCGATTCGAACATAATCGCCAATATCAAAGGGGTCAGATATCAGGATATAAAGGCCAGCGACGAAGTTCCGCATTGCGAGACTAATCGCAAGACCCCCCGCTAACCCGATGATTACAGATGCACTACCCACGATTTCGAGGGCGTAGCCCCATAATAGAGGTACATTTGTTGCGAGTGCCACAATCCCAAGCCAGATAAAGAGCAACCGTATTGCGAGAACAAGTCCATTAATTGCATCAGGTGGGATTCCGCCACGTGATACCCTTCGGCGAAGAACCCTGATTAATAGACTAGCAATAATAGCCAGAGCAATCCAGGTTAATACCACCACAATGATAGGTATGATTAAGGGCCACCATGAATTCCAGAAGTCAATTAACCATTGGATAAAAGCTTGAATTGGGTCGGTTGATATCTGCATATTCGTAACGCCTCAGACTTTGGGATAGGAGTTGCCCTACATTATTATTTCAGCCTTTGGCTCATTGAGTATTCGCCAGTTTTGATAAGATACGGAGACCCTGTGAGGCATAATAACAACCCGAAACCAGCAGTATGATCCCAATTCCCAAGAAGAGGTAGGCATATGGCACATAGGCACCTGCATAGTTAAGCACAAACTCAGTCCTGTTTTGCCTAACGAGAACCCAACTGTAAAATTCGACATCGGCAGTTTCCCGTATGACTTCAATTATTGTACTATTAGTTGTGTAACACTCAAAGGTTTGATATCCGGGATATTGCGAGTTGACATAATTCCACGTCTGATTTACAGCACCATCTGGAGTGTATGCCTTCACTGTTACCGAAGAGTGATTAACGAAGAACGTCCGAAGCTCAATTGTCCTATCCTCAATATCCAATAGAGTTCTATTTACACGAGGAACGGATTGGCTAACTGTGCCTGAAAATTCACCAAAATCACTGTATTCCTGAGGATGATAGTGAAGAAAATAGTGAGATCTCGTGAGCGAAGGATAACTCAGACTGAGAAAAAGGATGCCAAGACTGCAAAATATAAAGGCTCTTCTCAATAAACGGTTCCGAACGAACACTTTTTCCAACCGGTATCTTTGCAAGCCAAGGAGGAGAGCTAGGAATCCAGAAGGCAAAATTATGATTTCAAAAGGCACTCTGTAGACTACTGGAGGTGGTGGAGGAAGTGGGGGGGTACCGTTCACTAAGATCCAAAAGGAGAAATTTGCTAGAGTCCCATCATATTGAATTACAATGTCAAAATCGTAATCCCATGCATGGAATTCATGATTGATTGGTTCATTTGTGAGATTATAGAAATTTTGAAATGTCTCGTTATGAGTAAACGTGACAAAGATGAGTGTCACAGACGAATTATCCGTGTAGAAGTTTCGGATTTGAACGATGAGATCCCAATAGATGTCGAATTCAGGAGTGACGACGAATTCGGTGGCATTTTCAGATACAGAGCCATAATATGGTGTCACCTCACTATAGTACCGTCCTCCATACCCGTGAAGTGTTGAGGAACTAGAAGCAGAAAAAATTGGATACACTATTACTGATCCAATGAGAAGGCAACCCAGACAACAGAGAAATAAGGCTACTAAGTATTTGTGCCTGAGATTACTGTGCCTCAAGATTTATCCACTCCCGGTAGTAACAGGACTTCCTTCTTCAAATATGGATTGGTATCGGACAACTCCATTTCCGTAAAACCGATGGTTCTAAAAGTAAGATTAATGTGCTGGGTATCGCAACCAAGGGAGTTTGAATTGTGTCTGACGTGAAGTACAAGAGTGCATCTAGCTATCAATTAGCAGCATTACGCCGATATCCAGGTATCACCATCTTAGCGACAGCTCTTGCACTTTTTGCCGCCTACTTGACGACACTCCCAGCCTTGATTATCGGAAATGCAATAGACATTCTTGAAACGTCGGCGGATTTTACGCCTGCATTCGTAAGCCAAGTTCAACTCATTTTGATTATCGCTGGTGCCTTATTTGTTACAATTTTATTGGTCGGTTATGCGTTTGCAGTGATAACCTTGCGATGGGAACGGGATGCCCGCCAGGAATTTTTCGAGTTGGTTCAGGAAAATAGCATGACGTTTCATGACCAAGTTGATAGCAAACAATTACTTGCAGTTGCAATGCAAGATGTCCGTTGGGTTAGGTTCTCATTGAATCCAGCTCTAAGAAATATCATCACAGCAATTGGAACACTAATCATCGCCATCATCTTAATCACATTGATTAGCCCATTGCTTGGACTCATTATGCTAGTTGGAGCTCCACTGTACCTTTTCTTTGCATATCGGTATGCGGTGAAAGTAGAACCTGTAAGGCGTGCTCGTTCGGAACAAAACGAAAAACTCACTGCTGTGAGCCAAGAAGTTTTTCGCGGTATCGAAGTAGTAAGAGCCTTTGGCAGAGAGACGGAAGAAGAAGAGAAATTCAGTGAGGTAACAGGAGTTTATGAGCAACTCACAGCTCGTGAAGGTCGACTTGCAGCCTTCTATATTCCGACCCTAATTCTAACTGGAATAACTGTAGCTGCCTTCATTTTCGGTGCCTTTCAAGTAATCACAGGGATCTTCACGGTGGGGACGTTGGTGTCTATTCTTGGACTTCTTGCTGCGATAGAGGGATTTAGCTTCATGCTTCCCCGATTTCTCCTCGTTATTCGAGGTGGTCATGTCAATGCCCAACGCATTATTAATTTACTCAACTGGAAAGACCCATTAAAAGAACCCGAACAACCAATCACTGATGTTGACTGGACTGGTGACATCGTCTTCGACAACGTAAGTTTTCATTATTCAAACGAAAATGGGCATAATGGAACTTATTCACTCAAAAACATCAACTTCACCATTCCCAGTGGTTCTCGCGTTGCCCTCATTGGTGGACCCGGAGGCGGGAAAAGTACAATTTTGAAACTGCTACTACGGCTATATGATCCCACCAAAGGACGCATACAGATTGGCGGAGTTGACCTCCACAATGTGACAACAAGGGATGTTCGAGCTGCTGTTGGTCTTGTAGAGCAAGACATCTTTCTCTTTCGAATGAGCATTCATGATAACATTGGCTTTGGTCGGGTGGATGCTAGTGAAGAAGAAATCATAGAGGGAGCAAAAAAGGCTCAGGCACACGAATTCATCACCCAACTACCTGAGAGCTATAACACAATCATTGGAGAACGGGGGATGACACTTAGCGGTGGTCAACGTCAACGATTAGCCATCGCCCGAACTCTTGTTCAAAATCCGAAAATTCTACTTCTTGATGACTCAGTGAGCGCCATTGATGCAGAAACTGAGTTCTCCCTTCGCAAAGCCTTAGATGAAGTTATGAAAAATCGAACCAGCATTACAGTAACTCAACGACTACGAACGCTTCTGGAATCAGACTTGATATTAATTGTCGATAAGGGTGAACTCATTGCTTCAGGAACCCATGACGAACTGATTCGAAGTTCACAGCATTACCAACGGATCTTTGAGAGGTTACCCGGAGCATTATCTTATGTTCATAGAATAAACAAACGGGAGGGGATTAACTAAATGGCGATTCGTCGAGGACCGACCGCTTTGGCGGGTGAAAGACGCAAACGAAGTCGCTCAATTCGTGTACTCCTAGGATCCATGTTTGGGTATCTCGGGCGATTTAAGAAATTAATAGCCTTTGCTTCTGTCCTTGCGATAATCGCCACAATTTTTCGAGCTATTGATCCAGTGATATTAGCTATTGGAATTGACTTGGTGCTCGTGCCAGGTAGTACAATTCTTGGCGTAGTCTTCTTAGGTGCACTCTATGCAATTTTCCGAGTTATTAGTTGGTTTCTGAGCTCGATTTATACTTGGATTTTATCTGGAGCGCAGGCAGGATTTGTCCGTTCACTCCAACAGGATGTTTATAAAAAACTCATTGAAGCCGATTTGTCCTACTTTCGAGCAAAACAGAGTGGTGACATTACCTCAAGAGTAACCACAGATACAGATAATCTTGCTCAAGGCGTCCAAATTGCTATTGATATCAGCAGTCAGCTGTTGCTTCTCATCGCGACATGTATCATTATGTTGCTAGTCGCACCAGCCGTCGCACTAACCTCGTTGGTCGTAGTACCAGTAGTTATCCTAATCGTCGTTCTTTTTGGAACCGTAGGACAACGTACGATGCTTGCCTCTCAACGTGCAACTGGTTTTGTTTCCGGACAAATCGCAGAAAACCTTAGCGGTATACATGTCGCTAAAGCCTTCAATCGTGAAGATGAAACCGCAAGCATCTTAGAAGAACTAAATCAGGAATCTTATCGTCATGGTTTCCGCTTCATGATGCTCATGACCTTGATGATGCCACTAGTTCGTGCCACTGGTATTGCTGCAACCGCGGCAGTTCTCTTTGTTGCTGGTAGTTTAGCGGTGGGAACAGCGCCACTCCTCACCATTGGTGAAGTATTTTTAGGAGTTATTTTGATTCAACGATTTTTGTGGCCTCTACTCTCATTAAGCATGATGGTAACACAGTTCCAAGCGGCTCTCAGCTCAATGGACCGGCTCATGGATATTCTTGAAGCCAAACCCACCATCACCGATAGCATAAATGCAACTTCAATCAAGCCTACAAGCGATGGAATCAAGTTTGACCAAGTAAGCTTTGCCTACATCGAAGACACAGAGGTCCTCAAGAATGCAACCTTCAAAGTGCAACCAGGAGAGCTTGTAGCCATCGTGGGTCACACAGGCGCAGGAAAAACAACAATAGCAGCGCTCATCAATCGGTTCTATGATCCTCAAGAAGGGCACATTCTGATTGGCGACCAAGATATTCGGGATGTAACTTTGGAATCATTACATGATACGGTCGCATTGATTGCCCAAGAACCCTATTTGTTTGATGATACCGTATTGGAGAATATTCGATATGGTCGACCCGATGCCACAGATGAGGAGATCATTGAACTTTCCCGTCTCATTGGAGCCCATGATTTCATTGAGGTACTGCCACAGGGTTATGACACGATGCTAAGTGAGGGAGGAAAGAATCTGAGCGTTGGTCAAGTGCAAATGATTTCGATTGCTCGGACGATGCTTGCAGATCCTAAGATTCTAATTTTAGATGAGGCAACGAGTCGATTGGATGCCTACTCAGAATCTTTAGTGCAAGCAGCTCAAGAGAAGCTGTTTGCAAATCGCACGACAATTGTGATTGCCCACCGATTGACGACGATTGCCAATGCATCCAGAGTATTGGTTTTTGAACATGGAGAATTGGTTGAGCAGGGTACACACGATGATCTTCTCGGGCTTGGTGGACGCTACAAAGCAATCTATGACACCTATTACGCTCATCAAACAACAGAAGAAATATCTGAAGAGGCGTTGCGTATTGCCCATGAAGAACTAGAGAAAGCACCTATGCGAGCTGCATCACCAGACCAACTCCCGAAGAAAAAGCTGATGAAACGAAAATAGAATCCACTTTTTCTACTTCATGAATCTAATTTCCACTCTTTGAATCCTAACTGAAAGTATTCGCTATTATGATTAGCAAAGCGAATGCTTGTTGCACAACCGAAATCACTACCTGGACCCACGGGCACGAATGAACCAATAGCCAATACTGGAAATGATGAGGCTCACACCGGCGAAGACGATGAAATAGCCACTAAAAATATGCCAGGCATAGGGGGGGTTTAGTAGATTCCATGAAGCCCAAGTGACGCCCGCAGCGAAAATGATTCCGCCAACGGATTCAATTTGACGACGATAGGAATCTCTGAAAATCACACGTAGGATGAGCACAATGATATTGATGATTATAATCCCAATGAATAACTGATTGAGTATTGTGTAGAATTCAATATGGGCTGAGGGGGTTGCAGGTACCCACCACCAGAATCCAGGAACCACTTCTTGCCAAACAATATCTGTTGCTAATGTAATAAGTTGGGCAAGAAAGCTCGGATGAATAATATAGATGATCGCTAGTAGGATTATGATCAGGCCAAATGTGACTGCGCCCAAAATATCTGGTCCTTCATCAATTTTTCTTGACAACTAAAAAACCTCCGCGGTATTATTCTAATCACTCCTGTCCCCTTAGGGAACGCTTCCTCCGAATTGAATTGAATGCACAGACGATAATTAGAATCCCAATGACAAGCGCTATAATGGGACCAATCAACATCCATAATTGTATTCCCAAGACAAGAGAATATCCAAGCCCTATAATGATGACACCAAATATGATGCCAAAGATGGCTCCTCCTCCGGTGACACCAAAACATTCCTCTTCAGCGCGTTCACCAACTCTCCGTCCCCAAGCGCTAGCTCGTCTTTCGAAGTCTTTCCCTGGGGCGAGAGCTGTTCCACATTTCTTACAGAAATCTGCTGTGTCAACGTTTTCTGATCCACATTTCTGGCAATACACCATGAGGAACACCTCACCCAGCAGTAG
>JBHLNC010000013.1:0-15225 GCA_048937435.1 Promethearchaeota archaeon
AATACTGTGGTATAGAAAACCTGGGGTCAGGTACAAAAAACCATGAAGCGACTGCGGTACCAATTACGGTCGACATTAATACTGGAATTACTGCAATTGCTTCAATACCAATCAATACGACTTCTAACCCAAATAATGCACCACCAATTGGAGCATTAAAAATCGCGGCTATGCCTGCTGAAATCCCACACACAGTGAGTACACGTAATTCTGGTTCGCTCAGCTTCAGCTGTTGGCCAATATTCGATCCTAATCCTGCACCAATTTGTCCAATCGGTCCTTCAGCACCTGCACTACCGCCAGAACCGATTGTAATCGAGGAAGCGATTGCTTTGACCAGAGGTACGCGTGGACGAATTTTCCCCTCGTTTAACACCAAGGCTGACATAATTTCTGGGACGCCATGCCCTTCAGCTTCTGGTGCAAATTTTGATGTGAGAAACCCCACAATCAGCCCTCCAAACACTGGCATGAGCACAATACCGATGGGAACCCAAATCGCGCCCACATAGAAACCTACATGAACCAAAAAATCAAACACAACAATCATAAAGTCAATCAGATAACGAAACACAACTGCACCCAAACCTGCAACCAGGCCAATCACAACGGCTAATACATTTAAGACAATCAGCCGTTTCGTGCTTACGTCTATTTTTCTCAGTTTGAACTGTTGTTTTAGGCGCGATTTGAATCTCGTATACATGGATTCTAATCTACTAACACGCGCTTTGCCGAATTGGTTATCATCATTTTCACAGGCACTCTTTGTGCTCTCATTGCCCGAATGTGTAGCAGAATCTGACGTGGTAACACCTGCAAGACACGAATAGAAAAGGCAAAATGCATCTTTCCTATAAAACTTATTCCTGCATTGATGATAGCTAAGAACTACATTCGCTGGTCTGGTCGTGAAGCTTCTTCGAGTAAGTGATCTCTACTACAGTTTCCATTATTTCGCTTGAATTTTGGGTTTATGGGTAAATGTGGTTTGATGAAATCTAAAAACGAGTCGCTATACTTTTTAACAACTCACTGCTTATGTTATTATAAACAATACAAACAATATATAAATTATTAAATTAACTATTTATTTGCTTAATTCCTCTAAGGAATGGCTTATATATCTCGAAGGGCAAATCACCCTACACGACTGCATTTCAGTGAATGCATTGTCGAGGGAAAAAAATGAAAAGATACCAAATCGTTGCAATCATAATCATCGTAGCTATTATCATTGGTTCTGTAGGCGTCTATATGCTCTTTCTACCTCCTCCGGCACCCAATGTTATTATCATGGGTACAACGGATTCAGTAGAATCTAGTCTTGACATTGCTCAATCTTATGACTACTTCGGTTGGAACACCATTAACTCACTTAGTGAAGGGCTAGTGGGCATTGATCCCGGTTCTGAAGCCGGTCCCGATGATATCATACCGGGGCTCGCGGAATCGTGGTCGTCAAGTGCAGGTGGAACCATATGGGACTTCGTTCTCCGTCAAGGAGTGACTTTCGACGGAACAAGACCCTTCAATGCTTCAGTAGTGAAATACACCTTCGATAGGAACGCAAACCTTACAGGCGTTGGCCTTGCTGAACCCGATGGACCGCAACTCAACATGGGGTACGCCGACATCATCGATAACGTAACAATAATTGATGAATACAATGTCCGCTTCTATCTCCACATTCCGTTTGCACCATTCTTACAACTCATGGCATGCACAGCCTCATTCATGATTGATCCCGCAAAAGCGCCCATGGATGAACTAGTGACCTACGTGGAGGGTGACTCAGAAAATAGTCATCCCGGTGCCCTTGGTCCCTTTATTCTCGAATCATGGACACGTGTTGGTGGGTCAGATGAAGAAATGCGCTTAGTTGCGAATCCCTATTATTGGGATGCGGCTAGTGGCATACCGAAAACTCCAACAATCATCATCAGATTCTATGCATCCGACTCAGCGCTAGCCTTAGCAATGACCTCGGGTGAAATTGATATCGCCTACCGACAACTTACAGCTCAGCAAATCAATACTTTCAGAACCAACCCCGATGTTCGAGTCTGGGAAGGCATAGGTGCGCAAATCCAATACCTATGCTTCCAACAAAACATCTATCCATACAATGAGACACCAGTTCGACAGGCAATAACTGCAGCCTTAAACCGATCTCATGTCTGCGAGACCGTCTTCCTTGGTGATTTCGATCCGCTGTACAGTATGGTTCCCGCAGGAATGGCCTACCATAAACCATCCTTCGAGTATTGGGGTGACGCTAACTACACAGCCACAGTAGCTCTCCTAGATCCTTACGGCTATAATACGACCCACAAACTTGTAGTTGAACTATACTATGAGAACTCTGGACACTATCCACAGAGCGCAGAGCAAGCCGCTGTGTACAAGAGTGATCTTGAAGCTAGCGGCGTCATTACAGTGAACCTCCATGGACTGGAATGGGCTACTTATCGTACTCAAAGAAACGCAGGGACGATGCCCGTATTCATTTATGGCTGGTATCCTGACTACATTGACGCTGACAACTACCTATTCCTCCCATTTGCATCATGGCTCAATCTAGGATACAACGAAACCTATCCTGCAGGTGGAGTTGCACAATACAACCTCTGGGTTGATGGTCGAAGCGCCACAACCTCATCTGGTCGAGAGACAGCTTATCATGACCTGCAAGACTTGCAAGCCGATGAGTGTTCCGTCGTTCCACTTTGGCAGAGCGGAACTATTGCTGTCACCAAACTCACCATCCACGGAATTGTCCTAGATATCTCCGTCTTGTGGCGACACTGGCTACTGTACATAGGACCACCCGCGACAACAGGACCATGAATGAAATCTCAAGTACGTGCTATCAGTTTCGATAACATCATGGAATCAAAAAGGATATCCTGATGAAGATTCGTGCTGGTAGCACTAAATTTTTATTTTTCAAGGAAGATGGTGCTTAAAGTATGTCGCTAAAATCCTATGTTGCCAGCAGAATTCTACTCACAATACCTATGGTATTCTTGCTACTTACACTAGTTTTCTACATCATTCGTGTGATGCCAGGTGATCCTGCTCTTCTTCATTTTGAGCGACATGTAACTCCCGAAGTACTTGCCGAATTTCGCCGAAGATTAGGTTTAGATTTACCTATTTGGCAGCAGTACATCAATTACATAGCTGGGCTCTTTCGGGGAGACTTTGGTATTTCGATGCAAGATTATAGTCCCATCATACAACATCTTCAGGCGAGATTTCCAGCCACACTAGAACTGACTATCTATTCGGGCTTATTTGCAATTGTATTTGGAGTGATTTTAGGTGTTATCTCAGCTAAGAAATTTGATACTGTTACAGACCATTCACTACGTCTATTAGCCATTGTCACCTACGCAATTCCAGTATTTTTCTTAGGTATGATATTCCAAATAATTTTCTCAGTATGGTTAAGAATCCTTCCAAGTGGACTTCGATTTGATCCCCACTATGAGCCTCCACCAACTATTACTGGTCTGTACACTCTTGATAGCCTTCTAACAGGCAACATATGGGCTTTCGGCATTTCTATACGTTATCTCCTTCTCCCCTCCGTCACACTTGGAATAATTCTCCTTGGAATTTTCATTCGATTAACACGGACAAATATGCTTGAGACACAACAAAGTGATTATGTATCGTCCGCGCGAGCGCGTGGGCTTTCTGATTTCAGTATTACCTATCGTTACTCTTTGAAAAATGCCTTTCTGCCTATCCTAACCATGATTGGAATTCAAGTTGCCATCCTCTTGGCTGGAGCTGTGCTTACAGAAACGACGTTCAGCTGGCCAGGACTGGGAACCTACCTTGTCGACCGAATCTACCACCGCGATTATACTGCCATCCAAGGCACCGTCGTTTTCTTCGCCATAATGGTAGCCATCGTTACACTTGCGGTGGATATCCTATACGCCTACTTTGATCCCAGAATTAGACTGTGAGTTGTAATTAGTTTTGACACGAACAAAAACGATCAAGGGAATTTTTCTTCAGCTAGCACCGGTTCGAGGAACTTTCGAGGGGCAATCGAAACGATGGTGGATAATTTTTATTTTAATCGTCGGTGGTTCATTATCACTAATCATTAGCCTCATTTTACTGTCGGTTAATTCTAACAGTGGCTTAGGTATTCACGTAGTTACAGCAAGTATCATAATTGGCCTTATCTTATTGTATAGCGATATTGTGCGTAAACGCGTTGTCAAATTGAAAATCCTATCCCAGCGACTTAGTATTTTACTTCTTGCAGGCATTTCAGGAGTTATCGCAATAATCACCATGGCCCTAAGCATCTTTTTCATTCCCACAGCATGGGACGGCTTCTTTGGAGCAGTGTTTTTTGGCGGTTTAATTGTAGGAATTATGTTGATGTTTTTGTATGAAGGATACCCCATTCTAAATATGTACCATTCTTCAGGATGGTTAACCCTTGCTGGATTTTTGATAGTATCTGCAATTATCTACATGACCGTCATCGCAGATTGGATCGTTCCTTATGATCCCTTCACCCTCAATGTAGGACCGTTATTGGGGCCTCCTTCACCGGAATTTCCACTTGGTACAACATCCCTTGGTCAGGATTTACTTAGTCGAACGATAGCGGGAGGAGCCATTATGCTACAAGTCGCGTTCGTATCTGTTATCATATGTTTCTCCATTGGAGTACCTCTCGGACTTTTTGCATCATATCGGGGAGGAATTATTGACAATACAGTCTCTCTCATCATGAATGCCATTTTTGCCTTCCCAGGTCTTATCTTAGCAATCGCAATTGCTGCTATTCTCGGGCCAGGTGTAATAAACATGGCTCTTGCTATTGCCGTAGTGTATATCCCCTCATACTTTAGGGTGATACGCAGTCGGGTTATAACAGTCAAGGAACTTCCATACGTCGAAGCATCAGTTGCCCTAGGAGGAAATGAATGGGCAATCGTGTCTAGATACATTCTTCCAAACGTCATCCCCTCCGCTATCGTCGTCATGTCAATCAATTTTGCCGATGCTATTCTTGTTGCTGCGGGACTGACCTTCGTAGGTTTGGGACTTCCGATTGACGTCCCAGACTGGGGGTGGGATCTTACATTTGGATCGCATCAACTAATTACAGGCGCCTGGTGGGTCATCACCTTCCCTGGTCTTATGATTGTCATCCTCGCCCTAGGATTTGCTCTCATAGGAGAAGGGCTCAATGAAATTCTTACGCCAAAACTTGAGAAAGGAGTTTAAATGACAGATTTACTACAACTTCAAAATTTATCAGTGGAATACAAAACCCGACGAGGAATCGCACGAGCAGTTGATCAAGTGTTCCTCAACCTAGAGGAAAATAAAACACTCGGACTCGCAGGTGAATCAGGCTGTGGAAAATCCACGCTTGGGCTCTCAATCCTGAGACTTGTACCCTATCCCGGTCGCATCAATGAAGGTAAAATCATTTTCAACTTAGATGAATCCATCACTTTTGAAGGCGGTTCAGTTGAAAAAGGTCAAATCGACTTAATGCAACTTAAAGACAACCAAATGAGAGCGATACGAGGACGAAAGCTAGCGTATATTTTCCAAGATCCCATGACTTCACTCAACCCACTGATTAGAATTCGAGATCACTTTACTGAAATTATTCAGGCACACGAAGAAGGTATAAAAAAGAATGACGCCGTAAATAGAGGCGAAGAAATTCTCGAAACCCTAGGCATACTTCCTGAGCGGATTACAGATTATCCTCATCAATTTAGTGGAGGAATGCGACAAAGAGTAATGATAGGTCTCGGAATTGCTCTCCGACCTCGGTTACTAATCGCAGATGAACCAACCACTGCGTTAGATGTCATAGTTGAGGCCCAGATTCTTGATGAACTCGCTACTTTGAAGAAACAATTCAACCTATCTATGCTATTGATCACTCATAATCTAGGAGTACTTGCTCAAACAGCTGATGATATTGCCATTATGTACACTGGACGAATAATGGAGATAGCCCAGACAGAGAGTCTCTTTGAAAATCCTAAACATCCCTATACACAATGTCTCCTGAAAGCAGTACCTGATGTCCGGAAGCCTGACAAAAAGCTTGCTTGGATTGCTGGAGCTCCCCCTGATCTTATTGATCCTATACCTGGCTGCATGTTCAGACCACGGTGTGAATTCGCAATGGAAATTTGTGCAATTAAACCACCACCACTCGAAAAGGTGGCTACAGGGCAGCATGTAGCATGTTATCTCTATACAAGGGGGGTTAGTAAGAAATGATTGAAGTCAAGAACCTCGTGAAGTATTTTCCAGTTCAAAAAGGCTTTCTGGACGCCCTCTTTACCAGAGAAAAAGAGTTTGTTAAAGCGGTTGATGACGTATCCTTCAAAATTGAAAAAGGAGAAATTTTCGGGCTCGCTGGTGAAAGCGGATCCGGTAAAACCACTGTTGGTAGACTCTGCGTTCGGCTAACTCACGCTACTTCAGGGGAAATTATCTTTGAGGGGCAAGATATCACAAAAATCAAAGGAAAACAACTTCGATTATTGAAGCGCCGGCTTCAAATCACATTTCAAGATCCAACCTCTTCATTAAATCCCCGAATGACAATTGGCAACGCTATAGCCGATGCATTGAGACTTCAGAATATTGGTACCAAAACAGAACAAAAAAAGCAAACTGAAGACGCTCTAGAACGCGTCGGACTCTTCCCAGCCAGCGCCTTTTATGACCGCTATCCCCACCAACTTAGTGGTGGTCAACGTCAACGAGTTAGCTTCGCACGAGCCTTCATTCTCAGACCCGCGTTTGTAGTCACTGATGAACCAGTTGCGATGGTCGATGTATCCATTCGGGCACAAATTCTCAATCTAATGCGGGACCTTCAAAAGGACCTCGATCTCACATACCTCTACATCACTCATGATCTAGCAACAGCTCGACACATCTGCGACCGTATTGGCATCATGTACCTTGGTAAATTCTTCGAGATAGCGGACAGAGATGCCATCTACGAAAATGCCTTACACCCTTATACCGTCGGATTGATGAGTGCTATACCCGTTCCAGATCCAAAAGCGGAAAAATCAGAGGCCATTCCAAAAGGAGAAATTCCAAGTCCAATCAATCCCCCACCTGGCTGTCGATTTCATCCACGTTGTCCCCGTGCCTTTGAAAGATGTCCGGAAGAGGAACCCAAGCTCCGGATAGTAGAGAAAAACCACTGGGTCGCATGTCATCTATACCCCGATTAGATAAGTACAAAAAACCTGTAATTTTTGATCAGCAGCACTTTCTTTTTCATCGAAATATTTCGTAGGGATTTATACGCAGAATAAGTAGTGAGTACGGTCAGGTGGACTATGTGACCGTCAAAGAAAAATCATGGCTACAAGCTTATCAAGACGTGGTTTCGAACTGGGGAGATGAGCCGGATTGGCGGCTAATGGAATATGCCCGATTTGTCCCAGAGGGTCCTGTACTAGATTTGGGAATAGGGGAAGGTCGGAACGCTCTCTATTTTGCAAAACTCGGTTATACTGTAGAAGGAGTAGATGAGTCGAAGATCTACGTCAAGCGATGTCGAGATCGTGCAAAAGCGGAAGGTTTTGACCTGACGGTCAAGGAGGCAGATTTGCGCTCTTTTGAGATTCCACGGAGACGATATGCGTTGATTATTGCCTCCAAGATATTGCAGATGTTCTTGAAATCAGAGAGCACAGCAATTACAGAGAAAATGTATCCTGGGCTTATGCCGAAGGGACTCATTTATGTACGAACCTTTTCTGTAGAACGAATTGCACAATCCACGGCTCTTCGTGCCTTAGAAGAGGTGGAACCCAATACCTTCTATGCCCCACAACGGAAACGTCACTATCATTATTTTACGCGAGATGAAATTCTTTCATTATTTCCAAAAATGAGAGTGTTGTATTGCGTTGAAGGGTTAGAGTTTGATCGATTTCGGAGTAAGAAGTCAAAGAAACCTCAAACTCCGGCTATCATCGAGTTCATCGGGCAACGAATGCGATAGCATCTTTTGGCTTCATCTGAAGTGTGGAGGCTTTAAGGTTCGTTGCAAATGATGCACTGATAGGTCCTATGGTGAATGAAAGACATCAAATAGCAAAAGTGCTCATAGCTGGAGCACCGGGCGCTGGAAAAACCAGCCTAGTTCATAGGCTCGTTTTTGAAGGGTTTACAGAAGTTGCTCCCACGATTGGTGTGAACTTTGCTCAGAAAGTCTGTCGTGGTGAAGCAGGTCCTGTCAATCTGAGCATCTGGGATCTGAGCGGGCAACCCCGGTTTCGATGCTTGATGCCTCGATTTTGCCAAGGAGCAACTGGTGTTGTACTCGTAGTTGACGTGACCGAACCCGATTCGCTAGACACTGCTAGTCAGTGGTTAGAGTTCATTTCCTCTTTCAATAGCTTACAACAGGACTTCGCTGTGGTTTTAGCTGGAAATAAAGGAGATTTGCCAGGAGTACTTACGCAAAACCGGGTTCAACTGTTTTGTGCACGACACAATATTATGAAATATATCCCGTGTTCGGCGAAAACTGGTGAAAATGTTAGATTAGTATTTGATTCACTGTGTTCCGCTATGCAACGCAATCATCTCGCGGTTACTGAACCGGTAAGTAACCTTGCTCAAAGCCCAACACAACGTGTTAACTTTTCATAAATTGGGCTGCCTCTACGTTGTTTACAAGGCATAAGATCTGAGGATAAAAGAGTGAGGGCTATCTGTCACTGGCTCTATCATTTCTCTTGATGGGTTGCCATAAGGACAAACGTCCATACATCTTGAGCATTCTATGTAGCTATTCGCGGTGGGTCGTGGGGTTAGTCGCTGCTCTAATTTTCGAACCTTCTCTGACACCTCAGGGTCATCCGGGCATTCTAAGGCATAAACAATGCATCGGAAAATATTACATTCATACGGTGTTACTGCTTTAGTAGGGCAGGCTTTCACGCATTTCACACATTCTTTGCACAAATTCTCTTGGAAAGGTTCATCGCAATCCAGTTCGGCATCCGTCAGGACCGCAATTAGGTTGACCCGGGGACCATGATTTGGAGTGACTAAAAGGGTGCTTTTACCTTGCCATCCCAATCCACATTGTACTGCAATGGGTTTAAGCGGAATCCCCACCGAATAGATTGCATTATGCCCCTGAGATTCTAGATACTGAATGACCTTCCAAGCCTTGTTTTTCATTACTTCATAACTAAGAAAATATCCTTCAAATGAATCAAATGAGGACGAGTTGCCCGATTCTATGCCATTAGGTGCTCTAACTTTAATGTTGAAAATTTCATCCCAGATATAGAATACCAATACGATGATAGAGTTGACTGGAGGAAATTCTTCTTCAGGTAACTGTAAATTTCGAGCCTGACCAACCCAGCCATGGGGCAGGTTTTCAAGCCGGTCAGGACTAGTAATGCCAACTGCTACAAATCCTGCATCAAGAGCTATCTGTTTGACATTTGAAGTCAGAATACTTGTCACGTTACTCACCAACAGAACCAGATAACATCGTGAAGCATATTCTTTCTACCGTCAGATGACGGTAAGAAATAAACGGAGAAGAAGATCCTGAAAACGTGAACACTGAAACCGCTCACGCAAGGGTTGTGGTAACAAGGCGCTGCTTTACGTCGGTTGGTAGATGAACGTACAACTGTAGAAACGGTACTAACGATGAAACTAGCTTGCTTTCCGCTTTTTGCAGATGTTCTTGAAATGTGGTCCGCGGAACCCGTTTCATAGCTGCTAGGTTCTTCACATTCGTTTGCCTTGGAAAGCGATAGTAACCATTAGAATGGGCTGCTATCAACGCTGCCTGTTGTTTCTCAGTAAGGCTCGAAAATAGTGCATCAGCGGTCAATGTCAAAGTGCTAGAAATCATACCATCAAACGGGACTTTCCGCACAATTTCATACTCATACCCCTTTTCATCAAACCGCTGGAACACCTTGTCAATATCTTCGTGACGGAAAACAATTATGCGAAAATACTCCCATCCCCTATCAAGGATCACTGGTGACAAATGGAGAATGGGAAATTCGTCAATAACCTCAGAGATTGATCCCTCGTATTGGCATGAACACTGCTTCACAATAAGATGAACGTGTCCCTTCTCGTAAGTTTGTTCGATAACACCCACAAATCTTGTCAGTCCTTCCATCACAAGGTCATAATCCTCTTTTCCAATTGAGGCAATCTCAATAACATCATTTTCTCCATTACACCAGAAATAAAATTTCATAGTTGGAAATTTTCGAGAAAAGTTACCATAGGGACAATCATGAATCACTTTGAAAACAAGTTCGAACAACGGCAAATCGCCAACCTCGGTCTTAATTCTCCTTGCTCATACATATAAATTCGCCCGTCATATGACGGTTTTGAAGCAGTTTAAGACTCAAAGTAACCGATCTTGCTAGGTTCCTAATGGTTTAGGCGGACGAATTTCTATTAATTCCAGAATAGTTCCTAGTTGGTCTTGCGTATCCAAGTAAGCAAATGGAACAGAATAGATTTGTCCGCTCCAAAGAACCGCAAAACCTGTTTCAGAAGCGATGTCAACAACGGCGTTGAGATCCGGAATATTTACTCCAACATGGTGCAGTCCCTCACCTGACCTTTTAAGAAAATTTGTATAGAGCGTTGGTGTTCCTTCGAGAACTTGGATAAATTCCAATTGCAATTCACCCAGCGTAATCAAAGCAAAACGAATTTTATATGGAGGGACAACTTTCCCGTCGAGTCCTTCTCGAACATTATTAACCTCTGCTTCGAAAATTACGGCAGGGTCTGTACCAAATATGTTTTGATATTTTGTCGCTGTATCAAAGGAATTCTTCACAACATAACCTAGCTGGTTGATTCCCTCCAAATTGAGACTCATGGTCAAATCACTACCTATTGTATAGTGATTGGGGCAAAGTCCTACTTATTTGGAAAGGACCTTTTTGAACTGCTCACACAGTTCCGGATTCCGAAGCATAACTCCTAGTGTGGATACCATGTCAGCGAGATATTTTATTCCATACAGATCTTCTTTGCTGAATATTTCGGAAATGCCCTTGCGTTCAGGAGTCTTTCGGTACAACTCCATAATCACATTTTCATGCTGTTCATAATATTGTTCCATCAATTTTCGAAACGCTTCCTCGTCAATGGAAACATCGAACAGTTCTTGAAGGAGAGTGGTGAGTTTCTTGATAATGCGTTCACCTTTTTCTCCAGTCCACCATTTTGGCTCCCCTTCTTTATCTTCAAGAATGAATACGTTAGCCGTACGGCAAAACAATTTCTCGGTTAGTCGGCTGTCCTTGGGTTTGCGATGGCCACATTCTTGGACAAGGCCAACCTCTTCCAATGTTTCAAGATATCGATAAACGGTTTTAATGGTTTTATCGTACTCTTCCTTTTCTGGATTCCAATACAATGCATGAATTTCCTTTACAGAGAGGTTCTTCCCCACCAGCGCCCTTGTGATGTCTGAGTGTTCTTTAATCACGGCTTCTTGTTCTTCTGATAGAAAAAGAATGGGATCTGGGCGCGCGATTATAAAATCTTCATAGTCTGTGGGTTTTTTCTTTTTCTCGGGATCGCCCATAGTGCATCAATCCTGTTAGCGATATATCTGGTTTTTAATCATCTATTAATTAAATCATTGTCACATACAGTAATATTAATATACCGGTTAGTCATTCTAGTGACATTGTGTGACATCATAATGACATTAGGCGTCAACTCACTTAGCATTTGTGACAACTTTTGTACGAATCTCTCCGCAAATCGAGGCAATCCTCTCGAATCAAAACCAAGAGGTGAGGTAACCATGACTCCCGAACCAGAGGGCAAGAAACAAACTGAACCTCATACACCCACTAAGGAAGAGGAAGAACGCAAGAACCAAATCTTTAGATCAACTCTTCGTGAGAGAGTGCTCTAACCAGCACAACAACAGAGCTGCACAGATCAGAGCTAATCCGCCAACTCCTTTTCCCCTGAACGCTTGGCGCGCAGGTCACAGCAATTATTTGACACGAAGCCTGCGAAAAGGTCATTAAAACAGATAACCAGTGAACGATTATAATGGAGTGATAACAGCCTGGTTTCTTTTACCCGGAGGGAAAACAGGCAATCTCACTCCCCTTTTATCTTCTCAGATCAAGTGCAAAGTACTGGTTAGACTGACCGCAAAATGGATCGCGATGAAGTTTGGAGGGAGGGTAGTAGCCTTCTCTCCTCACTCTTTTTTAGAAAATGGATTAGTCCTAAAATTGGTGAAGGATAGAATTCTGAACCAATATGTTCAGAAAAAAGATTTCCTTTCTTTTATCAGGTCTTTTTCCGAACTTGCCGGATAACGAGAAAATATACCTTTGAAGATTAACTTGATTTCAAAACCGATTGAACCGTGAACGCCATGAAACTCAAAACACTGCTCTTGGTCACTATGATTGCCTTTTGTTATTGTGGAGTATTTTCTTTACCCACTGCTAAGACTCAAACCATGAACGATGTGCGTGTCCTGTTCGTTCTCTCTGATGGATTTGGGTGGAGTTACTTCACTGCCCAAGAGTACTTTGATACTTGGGGCGTTCAAACAACGAGCGTGACCCGTGGTTCCACATTAACAGTTGCGGCTTGCCACAATCGACCCTATCGTTCAACAACCGCAGATTTTCTGCTCTCAGATTTTGACTTGAACACACTAACTGACTATGATTGCGTTTTCATTCCCGCGGGTGGAAACTGGCCGAATTTGCGATCAAGCCAAATGGTTCGCGATCTCATCTCAACAGCACATGCCAATGGATTGGTAATCGCAACATTTTGCATTGGAAACACTGTTGTCGCCGGTGCAAACAACATTGTCACCGGAGTGAAGGTCGCCTCTTTTTCCATGTCCAATGATGAAATGGCAGTTGCAGGAGCCAACATCGTGGCTGCAGTTCGCCTTGTCTGTGATAATCGTATTATAACCGGCAGCGAAGGTGGAGGCATCGCTGGTGGCGGATACACCACAGCCCCTATCTATGAAGCATGTGCCATGGTTGTCAAAATGGCACTACAGCAATCCTTTGTGCAAAGTGTTCAGGTCATCCCCACTACCACTTTCCAAGGCACGGGGTATTCCATATCCGTGGAAACAAGCGATCCTGCCAGTAACCTGTCTGGCATTAACTCGACAATGATTTCAACGGTTACCGCTCAAGTCTATTCGTCATCTGATCACATTACACCCATTACCTCTCTCACACTAACAGATTCTGATATAGATGGTATATACACCGGAACTCTGTCAGGACTGACCGCTGGTCCATATTTCATTGATATCGAAGTCCACGATTCCGATTACGTGCTAGAAGTGATAAGAAATACATCCAGTATCTTTCCAGCTTTGCCAATAATAATTGGTGGATTAATCGCTGTTGGTGGGATAATAGTTGTCTTAGGTGTATTTTTTTACCGTAAACGAAAATCAACTTTTTAATGGTCAATCAGGACAGCAACCACTGCTGTTGTTATTCCCATTTTTTTTAACTCAACTACCTTTCTCCCAATCTTTCTTATGTGACCCATTCGTCAAGGATACCCGTGATACAAGTTCTAGGGGCTATTTTCATGTCTAGGAAGCAGAAAGAAATTGGAAAAATACGAGAAACAATACGGCACTTCTATTGGGCACAAGAAACTGGTGACGAAAACGCTTTTCTAAGCGTATGGCATCCAGAGGCAAAGCGCTTTGGCTTTGGGCTAAATAACGAACTGTACGTCCTCTCGGTTGAAGATATCTTAAGAGACCAGTTTAATGAAATTCAAAAGGCAAAAGAAGAAAATCCAAAATATTCCGTTAGCTTCTTCATTAAGCAGATGAAATTCTTCGATGTGCAGCCAGATAACCTCATTGCCTCAGTTTTTGTTGAATGGCAGATGTTGGTTTTAGGCAAATGTGTGGGATTTCATTACACATATTACCATTTAGTTAAGACCGAAGACCAGTGGGTAATCGTCAACGTAACGGATCGTGCAAGAATTCCTCCCTAATGGCTCTATGCACCTTTCCAAACATCGGTTACTCATGGTTCACTCAGGAAGTGGAGGAAGCTGACTCACAACCTGTCGTCCCTTTTCTGTTAAAACAAAGTTGCTAGAACCCTTTTCTGTTCGGCAAATAAAGTACTCTAACACCTCAGTGGCATTTTGAAATGCTGCAGAAATGTCAGCAATCTTGAAGGGCGATAACTGAAGCTGTTTTTCTACAAAGGTCTTTGAAATCGCGGCTTCACGATCATTCTGTGTTTGATGATGAACTGCAATGCAGCAAAGAATCTCGGCAGCATCACGCGGTCGTTTTACAAGGAGAAATTCATTCAATGTAAGCGGACGTGTGAGCGTTGGCATAGCGGGGCGCATCCCATTAATATTACAAGCTAAACGCCGCAATCGGGTGAGACAATAACCATGAGCCGTGAATTCCTTGCCTTCGTGGCGAATTGTACGCAACTCTTGCTCACGCTCAATCGGTCTTAAACAAATTGCACAAAAACCTGACTCCACGCGCGACGTTTCGCCTTTCCCCCAAATATCCAAGTAAGAAAGGGGAAAAGTAGAGGAGCGGCTAGCTACTCCTTCTCTTCCTCTTCTTCTTCGAGGCTATTTTCTTCCCAGATACGACCAAGAATAAGCAATCCAAGGACTAATTCGGAGCCCTTGAGTTTCTTCACCATGAATTCGACGCTTTCAGAAACCGTATCTTCAAAGTTCCATGCTTCTCTTGCTGTGTTGACAATTTCATCGAATTTTTCTTCTTGAAGGCCAAAAGCTCCAGTGAGGGTCTTGCTTTCGTGATCTGCAACAGTTAATTTTCCTAGTTCGTAGGTATCAGCCAAGCTAGTTCACCTATTCCATCGTCTTTGGATACTATCTTATTAAGATGGTGCTCTTGCACTTGCGACCATTTTCTTTGTAAAGAGAAGCAGGCGACAGGCACCAATCTCTCCAGAGAAACGGGGCATAAAAACTCGTAGAATCTGTAAGTTGGGAAAACCTTTGAAGGCAGGACTTCCATATTATAGTGAAGTTTTTCGATAGCAACTTTACTCTATGAAATGAGTGTACTTATTGACCATCGTTTCAACTAAATCGCGGAATCCGTGAGTTGGCAATAATGCGTGAAGCTATGCT
>JBHLNC010000273.1:0-3651 GCA_048937435.1 Promethearchaeota archaeon
CTTTGTCTACTCCTGTACAGTCAGTTCCCTCTTCAACAATTCGGATTAAGGTCGAAAGTGACCGCTCCCGACGCGGGCTGCACTGGTAAGTTGTCATGCAAAAATCACACCTGCGATCACACCCCCGAGAAATCTCCGCTAACATACTTTGTCCAAATGTAGGTTCGAGCTCCTGAGGGTAAGGTGGATCAGGGAGAATCTGGCAAGTCGGATGAAAAGTAGCATCTAAATCTGTGACGAATGCGCGTTGTACTGTCATCCTCTCAGGTAGAAGGAAGTGAGGCCCCAATAACGAATCAAAATCAGTTTGATTTTGAGCTTCTAAAAGAGCACTAAGCAGTTCTTGGTAAACAGGTTCGACATCACCAATTTGAAAGATATCAACAAAGGGTAGCATGGGGAACGGATTCGCCATGACACAAGGACCACCTGCGACAACCCAAGGACGTTCTCGGTTAGCAGCTAAAGGAGAAATTCCTGATTGTTGAAGCATTTCAACTGCATTGGCGAAATCCGTCTCAAATTGTAACGAAAATGCTACGACATCAAATTTTGAGAGTAATTGACCGGATTCTAGAGACCGGGATGGCTCGCCAGGAACATGAAATGCCCGTTCACAGGCAACGTCAGGATGTTGGTTGAAGAGGGCATATAGAAGATGTATAGCAAGGCTTGTCATCCCCACGCGATAGGTGCTTGGGTAACATAATGCAATGCGTAGTTGGACTTTTCGCCAATCCTTTTGCACAACATTGCGTTCTCTTAGCTGAACAGGCATCTACACCAAGCCAACTTCCTGTATCGCTTAACACTTCTAGGAAAGAACAGTTCTCTTTCCTAGCCCAGCTTCCCCGTTACAAAAATTTGCCGACTTAACGGGAAAGGATGTTGAATAGCCTCTGGAGTTGAACAAATGAAAAATTGAAAGGATGAATCGAGAGTTTAGTCACTTGAGAGGGATACAAGCGAGTGAAGGGAAGGAGATTCGACTGCTATTCGCCCCTTCATTGATTCGAGCTCTGCAAGAAACGTCCGCAATGCTTTTGCTCGCTTGAATACACGGACTATACCTAGTTCAGTGATTCGGAGTACTGCTATTCGGTTCATCACTTCCACATAGATACCACCGAGATACAGATCATGCTTCAAGAAGATTCGACGTCCTGATTCATTCTCTGCATTTCGAGCTTTCCAAAAACCCTGCCGCTGGAGTGTTCGAGCAAACATGCTAGCCAGACCCGAATTAATAGCGTATCAAACGTTAATAAGCCTTACCGGTTCGCTTTTCTAGAAAACCGTTTTAAGTCGGTTTAATTTTTAACGATAAATCACTGGTTTCACGTTAGCTTTCAAACCCAACTTTAAAACTAAATTTCAGAAACAGAGGTTGTATAAAAAGCGGTTAATATCCTGATAACATGCGCGCGCATAAAGGGGGTAATATCGACTCGCTGAATCTAAGCCGAGGCTTTAGGTTGGGCAAGCAGTTTGCTTTTTCGAATTTCACTCTTACGGAGAGGAAAGATGGTCTTCGCCTTGTTGTAAATGTCACTACCAATTTTTCCAAGAACGCATTCTTGAATGAAGGCATCAAAGTTGAGTCGTTTTGCCCGTTTGGTGATTATGTCTTGCATGACTGAACGGATGGCAGATTGTTGGGTGGTTTTTGCTCGTCGCAAGGGGAAGGCGATAGCGTAAATTCGAATTTTGAAGCCGTCTTTGGTTGTCACATCAAAGATGCCATCAATACGACTGCTACCACGACGGACTAAACTGCGGAGATAATCTCTGGTGAAGTCGTGACCAGCAAAATGAGTATAGGCTTTATCGCCTTTCACATCATCTATTTGGAAGAAAAGTTTAACATGAATTTGGTTAAAGTCTCCTGAGATAGCGTAGAGTGTGGTTTCAACCTTTCGACCAACGAGGAACTTCGCGGTTGCGGCGGGAGTTTCACCTATCTCAACGTTGCCGAAAGAGGAAGGAGCAACCATCATATACCAGCGCTTTTCTCGCCATTTGTCACGAACTCGAGATGGACGGCTCATTGTTAGTTACCTTGTCTTCTGTTGATGACGCGTGAAGTGCAAAACTTGGTCGCGGCTATTTAATTGTTTCCTCATTGTTATTATCTTCGTCGGAGGGTTTTGCCTCTTTCATTCGACCAAGTTGTTTAGAAAGGATGCGTTCGATGACTTGGAGAAATTGTTCTTCTTGACCACGTGGAATGGTTGCACCAGCAGCAATATTGTGTCCTCCCCCTTCTGAGCCACTTCCAAGTTCTTCTGAGGCGAGTTTCATGGCTTCACCAAGATCCGCTCCGGCTTCAACTATTTGTCGAGTGGTTCGACCAGAAACTTTGACGCGTCCATCACGTGAATAGACGAAGGCAATAACAGGCTTTGACCAATCTAACATTCGGGAGTTTAGAGCCATCCCTGCTATGGAACCAACGAGTGTATCGGGGACTTTACTTTTTGCATGAAAAGTTTGAATCAGTTTTCGAATAACAACGGCGTCAACATCTTCGGTGAGCCATTGCAGTCCTAAGGCTAGTTGTTCGCGATATTCCTTCAAAATGCTTTCAGCTTTTCGGTAGAAGGATCCACGATTGCCCATACAAATTGCTACCCCAATTCCACCTTGATCTGACCGTCCAGTAGCGTTGAGGAGTGTGGAAAACATGCGAGCATCACGAAGGTAACTTCCTTTTTCCTCATGTTTTAGGGTATAGACAACACCGATGAGTGATTGGGCTTCACGCGGTGGAATATTTTGCTTTAGCATATAGGTTATGAGCGAAGAATTGAGTTGCCGTTTCTCTTCTTTTGATAGGGAAGCAATAGTTCGGAATTTGTCACCCTCACGGAGTTCAATATCAAGGTCAGCGAGAAAACTTAGGGCACCATCAGGATTACTACTAATACCAGGGATGAATGGATCACTCGAATATTGGAGTGCAATATGAATGGGTCGGGTTTCACGTCCAAAGATACGCAGATCAATGGATTGATCGATAACATCTGCAGCAACGGCATCCTCAACGATGATTTCTTTATTCAAACCAATGAGCGCGTGTTGTCTGCCACGATCTTGAATATCCCCTAGCGCACCTACTACGGCTAACGCTGCCAAGTCTTCATTCGACCCCCCCAGATGTCGTGCAGCTAGATAGGCAACACCAGCCCCTGAAATCTCGTTGGTTCCATCGAAACCACATAAATGGGGATTAAGCTGGCGAAAATTGGAAGGTAATCGTTCCTGATCTGGCGGATGATGATCCAAGATTACCACCTCGGCTTTACCCAATGCCTCTTGGATGTACGGAAGTTGACCACTACCCAAGTCACAGAATATGTAGCGGCTTAATCCATGAGCTGCAAGTTCTGAAAGAAAAACTTGGTCAAGCTGACGAATGATCCGGAGATGAAAATTTGCGTTACGCCGAACAAGTGCTGAACCAATAACACCAGCTGCTGCTATGCCATCAGCATCGAGGTGAGAAATTAC
Source organism: Promethearchaeota archaeon (assembly GCA_048937435.1). GTDB lineage: Archaea > Asgardarchaeota > Hermodarchaeia > Hermodarchaeales > Hermodarchaeaceae > Hermodarchaeum. The sequence goes on from JBHLNC010000273.1 coordinate 3,511, forward strand.
AAAAATGGGCTCGTTGGTTTCAATCCAGTCATTAATTCGACTCGCCGTCAGGTCTGCAAGTTCTAAGAGGCGATCCAAATCTTTTGTCAAGGAAATCAGCCGGCAACCTTCTACGCCTAGCGAATGAGAAGTGCGGCTTGC
>JBHLNC010000274.1:0-3650 GCA_048937435.1 Promethearchaeota archaeon
GGAACTACTGAATAGTTTCAGCATCGAGGGCGAAAGATGTATAGTAAGAACCGCCGAGACCAGTACAGAAAAACACGCCGAGACTATTTGGGAATTGTTATCATGACCATAGGATGTCTTGTGGTCATATCAGGATTGATGTTATCTCTTATCATCGGTCTTGTACTTATGCTTGTCATGGTGATCCTTGGATCAGCAATACTACTCATTGGTGCCTACCTTGACTCGGAAGTACGAGTGCGATATCAGAGAACGTTACCGCCGGTTGACCAACCCATAATCGTTCCAAGCGATTCGGAATCAATCCTTGATTATGCCTATCCAAAAAAGGCTAAGGCATCAACCGAAGACATTGAACCGTTCAGCACCTATGATCATCTCAGCGTTCCTTACGGAAATTTCTGGATAAGAATTGGATATTTGACCAGGGCATTAGCTAAGTACCTTGGCTTGGGACTAGTGCTCACTATTGTGTTTGCCGCTGTCCAGTTTTTATCTACTGTTCATCTACTTCGTGGCTTGTTGTATTGGTTTGTTGCTCTCATCCTTATGGTTCCTCTCTTCGTCCTCTTCATTCTTTGGATTCTACTGAATTCGTACTTATTTCGGGAGACAGCACACCTCTTCCCAGAGGGGCACCCGTATCAAAATAAGGTTCTGTGGAACGTGAGACCTGGATCCATGATTTGTAAACAAGGCCCAGCCCGTCATAGCACGGTAATGGACCTTGAAATTAGCCATCAGGTTCCCCATTCCATGCGTGGTAAACGAATAGGGTTAATGCTCACATATCCGCTAAACTACTATGGTAGAACTGAATTTCTGAACCATTTCTATATTCCGTCACCCAGTGATCTTGAAGAGGGGGGAATACTCCGCATCCAGCAACTTGGTCTTCGTTTTGACAGTGATTTCAGTGATGTGTATTTCCGAGTGCACTTCATCAGTCTTTTTCGTTATCGTGCTCTGATGATTTTGTGGTTCGGGATTGGAGTCATACTAATGATTTGGTTTCTCTTCTTCATCTTCGGTCCATTAATCCTTTATTTCGCAGCATTATTCGGAATCCCAGTCTGAAAAAGCTCAGAGTGGAAAATTTATAGATTTAGTCAGAGTTGTAGTTGTGGCGGTCGAGACAGGGAGTCCTAAAGAATCTTGGATGGTGGATTCAATCGAAGAATATCAGGAACCGACAATCAAACACGTTCCACCACTCAGCACATATACAGCCCTAGGAGTACCATATGGCAATTTTTGGGTTAGGTATGGCTATTTGATCAAATATATGACGAAAACTTTCATTTTTACACTTATTTTCAACGCCATTGTGTCAGTAATTGGCCTCTTGCTCACAGCAAACCCAATTAGTGGATTGTTAGCCTTGATTTGGTTTGCACTTCTTGCCTTTCCACTCCTGTTTCTTTTTCTTCTTTGGCTTCTCGGCTTTTCCTATATCTTTCGAGAAAAAGCCTACTTATTCCCTAACGGGCATCCATATCAAGAAAAGAAACTCTACAACCTTGCTTTAGGACAATTATCCTATCAGCTGGGACCAAGTCGACACGCTACGAAAATGGATGTTGAAATAACACAAACAATCCGTAGAAAAATGCTTGGGAAAAAAGAGGGAATACTGCTCTTTTATCCCCTCAACTATTATGGTAATAAGAGATTATTCAATCAAGTAGATATTCCCATCCCAGAGGACCTTCAAAATGGTGATTTACTCCGAATTTATCGATTAGGATTCTCCTTTGATAATGATTATAGTGATGTCTACTTACGATTCCATTTTGTAAGCAACTTGAGGGTTTATAGCACTATGGTGCTTTGGTTAATCGTAATTATTGCGATTAGCATCAGCTATATGTGGTTAATATTTTGGATACTTTGAAAGTATCTAACTCAAATCATTCAGTGTTGTTAGTATTCCAAAGACAATGGCAAGCCTTTTCCTTACCTTCTATACATTATAGGGCGATACGAATTGGGAGGTTAACACCCAATGGAAAAACCATGGCTGAAATTTTACGAACCCAATGTCCCCGAAACCATTGATTTCCCAGAAATCCCCCTCCACCAACTTCTTGAAGAGACTGCCAAAGATTTTCCTGAAGTTGCTGCCTGCATTTTTCTCGGACAAGAAAGAACTTACAAACAAGTCAACGAAGAATCCGACCGCTTGGCGAATGCGTTGAGCAAGCTAGGCATTAAGCAAGGTGATGTTGTTGCCCTCATGTTGGGAAACATGCCTCAATTCCTCACCGCATTCTTTGGAACTCTAAAAGCAGGGGCTATCCTCACCCTAATCAATCCCCTTTATCAGGCCCCTGAAATCCAGTTCCAGCTTAATGATGCAGGGGCAAAAGCCATCATCCTTATTGACATTATGCATGATAACTATGCAAAGATTCGTGATAACACCAAAGTTGAGCATACGATCGTCACGACAATGGCTGATGCCTTTCCAGGGATGCAAGTGAGCTTCACACCTCCAGATGTGAAAGGCTATCATTTGTGGGGTGAGCTACTCGAAAAGGCGGAAGCCAAAGCACCTAAAGTCAAAGTGAAGCCGAAGGATACACCCGCTGTTCTGCTTTATACTGGTGGAACTACGGGCACTCCCAAAGGGGCAATTCTTACCCATTACAACCTTGTTGCCAATGCTCATCAATGTCGAAACTGGATTCCTTTTGCAGAACGAGGTACCGGTGAAGCAACTCTAGCTGTCTTACCCTTCTTCCACTCCTTTGGACTCACTGTCTGTCTGCTGAACACTGTCCTTCTTGGGGGCAAACTTGTCCTTCATCCTCGTCCAGATCTTGATCAAATTTTACGCGATATACCACGCTATCAGATTTCCTTCTTCCCCGGCGTTCCTACGCTCTATGCGTCACTCCTCCAACGAGATGACCTTGACCAATACGATCTCAGCTCCGTCACTGCTTGCCTTTCAGGTGCCGCACCACTTCCAATGGCGGTTGCCAAAGCCTTTGAAGACATTGCCAGTGCCAATATCGTGGAAGGGTATGGCCTCACCGAAGCTAGCCCTGTCACCCATAGTAATCCGATCCAAGAGAAACCACCCTTCGATAAGAAACGCGAAGGTTCAGTTGGTTTACCAATGCCAAGTACATTAGCAAAAATCATAGATCTTGATACGGGCGAAGATTTGCCACCTGGACAAGAAGGCGAATTAGTAATCAAAGGTCCACAGATCATGAAAGGATATTGGAATAGACCTGCAGAAACTGCTGAACAGCTCACAGATGGCTGGCTCCACACAGGCGACATCGCCAAGATGGACGAAGACGGGTACTTTTACATTGTCGACCGAGCCAAACAAATGATTGACCGCGCAGGCTTCAAAGTTTACCCAAGAACAGTCGAAGAAGTACTCTTTGAACACCCGAAGGTAGCCGATGCCGCAGTTGTTGGCATTCCAGATGAGGCCCGTGGAGAAACAGTTCTTGCTTTCGTTGTCTTGAAAGAAGGCGAAACTGCAACAGCGGAAGAAATCAAAGAGTACACCAAAGACAAGCTTGCATATTATAAGCGTCCCGAATTTATTGAGTTCCGTGACGATCTTCCCAAGAGCATGGTTGGAAAAACACTTCGCCGTGTGCTTCAAGAGGAATATCTCGCGAAAA
>JBHLNC010000275.1:0-3648 GCA_048937435.1 Promethearchaeota archaeon
GGCATCATTCCCGAGGATGACATTAAACCATTGAAGAAGCTTGGAATTCAAGCAATTTTTGGTCCTGGAACACCAACTACTGAAATTGTTGATTACATTCGGAAAAACGTCAAATGAATCAACGGAGGACACTATTGCATACTTTAGGAGCACCGTGGGTGAGGCTGTTTTCATGACCCAGAATACGAGTACACTGATTAAACAGCTCTTGAAGGGTAATCGCCGTGCAGCAGCCCGCCTAATGACCCTTGCCGAATCCATGTCCCCCGAAGCACACGCCGCCATCAAACAAATATATCCCTATACCGGAAAAGCTCACATTATCGGCGTCACCGGACCTCCAGGCTCTGGTAAAAGCACACTCGTGGATAAACTCATCGAAGTATTTCGCACTCAAGATCGCACAGTCGGGGTTGTAGCCGTTGATCCCAGCAGCCCTTTCACTGGTGGTGCCCTACTCGGAGACCGAATCCGGATGAACCGATTCGCTTCTGACCACAACGTCTTTATCCGCAGTATGGGTTCTCGAGGAAGCCTAGGTGGACTTGCCTGGGCAACCTACGATGTCGTTCATATACTCGACGCTCTTGGTAAAGACATTATCATTGTCGAAACTGTAGGAGCAGGTCAGGCCGAAGTAGATATCATACAAATTGCTGAAACCGTCGTCCTATTATCTGTCCCCGGGCTAGGCGATGACATCCAGACCATTAAAGCAGGAATAATGGAGATTGGTAATGTATTTGTCATCAATAAAGCCGATATGGATGGCGCAGATCGTCGATACGCCGAACTTCAAATGGCTTTAGAGCTCGATAAGGAGCCTGAGGGATGGCAACCACCTATTCTTAAAGCCATAGCTACGACAGGCGAAGGTGTGAGTGAGTTGGTAAAGGCAATTCAGAGTCACCATGACCACCTCATCAGAAGTGGGGAAATCACCCTAAACCGTGAACGGCGATGTTTTGCACAACTGGAAACCATAGTGGAATACAGCTTCATGCGAAAACTCTTCGTTGAGCCTGAAGAACAAGCCCTCTTTCAACAGCTAGTCCAAGAAGTGAATGAACGAAAAACGGACCCGTACACCGCAGCTGAACGACTGATTTTGCATCTAATCAAACAGAAAGGAAATTAAAAAAGAATTAGGATCGTTTTCCGTGAGGTCCAGATTTCCCATCCAAAGGAGTTCCCAAACCAACATTGGGTGTTCCGCCACGCATGTGGTATGGAACTTTAAGATATGTGGTGATTTCATCCGGTGCAGTGGTTTTCAAGATTTGTACGAATTTGGATGGCTGTTTCAATCCAGGCACGTCTCCATATCCCCAGCGCAACACTTGATCAACTGAACGTTCAAAAGCTGTGTGCACTTCGGGATTGGTCCCTCTCCACCCCATTAGAAGCACGAGAGTGTGACCAAATTTCCGCATTTGGTTAATGAGTCGACGAAGATAGTTCAATGCCCGCGTAGGGGTTACTTCATCAATGAAATCATCGATGTAGGCCATAAACATGCGAATACGACCCTTCCCATGGATTGGGGAGGAAATATTACTAATCGCAGCAGGTAACCCATCGACAGATTGGACTTCGTCTGGTTTTCTAGGGGAAATCAGAATATCTGGATTTCCGCCCATTTGCTGGATTCGATCCGGATATGACACTTTCACTAAATCCCTTTCGTGATCACCAAATCCTCGATATGTGAACATATCAATCCAAGAAAACTGGTTCGTCATGCTAGTTTTTGAGAAGGTTTCAAATGCCTTGGGAAGCTTTCGCTCACACCACGAAGCGATGGCAACAGGGTCAGCATAGGTGGTCACGAGGAGGATAGTTTCTTTGTCTTGAACATCATTAGTGAGCCATTCAATCATGAGATTAGTTGGATCCGTGAAGGTTTGATTCTGAACATACATAATTGTAGCCGTGCCGCTCATAATGCCAAAAAACTGATCAAAACTCTTATTACCGGTAAAAAAGCGCTGTCGCTTCTCAATGCCTTCTAAAACGATGCTTGAATCAGTTCTTTCATTCACGGAATGGTGCCTCCCACCAACGCCGTCAGTTAATGACTAGCAACAAAAGCCATTTAATGAGTTTCCCTCCACCTTGCCCTTCTGCGATTTCCGTTACGATTTCTGCGATTTCACCCATGTTGTCGCAGAGAAGACTTTTAAGCGGAGTAGTTTCGTGTAAGCGCCATCCAATTACCTGAATACCCTCAAAGTCCGGAGGCAAGTTGTTTGAAAATCATCGTCCCAATAAAACAAGTGCCTGAAATCGCTGAGGTCAAAATCGACCCGGAAACTAAAACCCTAATTCGTGCTGGGGTTCCTTCAATTCTCAATCCCTTTGATGAATTTGCTGTTGAAGAAGCCGTTCGTATCAAAGAAAAGTTCGGCGAAGGAGAAGTTATCATCATTACCATGGGTCCACCCCAGGCTGAAGACGCACTGAAAAAATGTCTAGCCATGGGAGGAGACCGGGCAATTCACCTTTCAGACCGGGCATTTGCGGGTGCAGATACATGGGCAACCGCATACACCATCGCGCAAGCCATCAAAACAGAAGAACCCTATGATCTCATCATCTGCGGAAAACAAGCCATCGATGGAGACACTGCCCAAGTAGGTCCCGAAATCGCAGAAATCCTCGGCATCCCACAAATCACCTATGTCCTAAAAGTTGACGTGGCAGAGAACAAGAAACGCATCAAAGTAACACGGGAAACTGATGAGGGATTTGAAGTCATCGAATGCCGACTACCAGCCCTACTAACGGCAACTAAAGGACTTAATGAACCCCGGTTACCAAGCCTGATGGCCATCATGAAAGCTGGGAAAAAGGAAATCAAACTCGTCACCGCCGAGACCTTGGGTGGTGACCCTGAACAATTCGGGCTTCCAGGTTCACCTACACAAGTCGTGGAAGTGTTCACCCCCGAACAGCGAACCGCAGGCATCAAAATCGATGGCACCGAAGACCCAGAAGGCGCTGCCAAACAGCTGGTTGAGTGGCTGCTGAAAAAAGGAGCGATCTAATCGCGAGGTGACATGTAATGCTCAAAATAGACAAAGATGCATGCACGGGTTGTAGTCTCTGCGTTAAGGTCTGCCCCTTTGACGCGATGCACCTTGTCAACGAAAAAGCCGAAGACGACGAAAAATGTACCCTCTGCGGAGCCTGTGTGAAAGTCTGCCCGGTTGACGCAATCACCATTGAACGTAAACGTGTTGATCCCTCCAAATTCAAAGACTACAAAGGCGTATGGGTCTGGGCTGAACAAATCGACGGACAACTCCGCAACGTCGGCCTCGAATTACTCGGAAAAGGCCGAGAACTCGCAGACAAACTCGGTGAACCCCTTTGTGCTGTTCTACTCGGCCATAACGTGGGCGATATGCCGAATATTTTGGCTCAGAACGGTGCGGATATCGTCTACGTCAGCGATCAGGAAATTCTTGCCCAATACACAACCGATGCCTACACAGATGTGATTTCTGCCCTTATCCTCACTGAAAAACCGAACATCGTCCTGTTTGGTGCGACATCTAATGGAAGAGACTTGGGACCACGAATTGCCGCACGCCTGCAATTAGGACTGACCGCTGATTGCACCGGCCTAGATATTGACGACAAGCG
>JBHLNC010000276.1:0-3627 GCA_048937435.1 Promethearchaeota archaeon
TGGCGAAACAGAAATTACTCTACTCGAGGCATACGGTAAACATCTCTTTCAACCTAACTTTTTGTACATTGCCTTCAAGGGAATGAACCCAGAAAAAATTGAACGCTCCGAAAGTAAACTCTTGCACAAGCGAATCAATTTCCATATCGATCCCATTGCAAAGATCGACTTCAAGAACAAAGAAGTTACTTCCGTCAACAAGAACACCTACCAATATGACGATCTCATTATTGCTGTAGGTGCATCAATAGCAAAAGGCGTGATACCTGGGTTTGATGAAGTGAACCTTGACTTTCATTCGACTCAGGAAAACGCTTGGGCTATCTGGGAGCGCCTCAACGAGGTTAAAAGCGGAAAAATTGTGGTTGGAATTAGTACACTTCCCCACAAATGTCCTCCTTCACCAGTTGAAGCCGCTTTTCTGGTTGAAAGATTTCTAAAAAAGAAAAAGTTGAAAGACAAAGTTGAAGTTCACTTCGTAACTCCGCTTCCACGACCATATCCCGATGCAACCATCAGCAACACGGTCGAGAAAATATTCGAAGAACGTGGTATTATCATTCATCCATTCTTCAATATTGACCGAGTTGACCCAAAGAAGAAAATCATCTATTCAATGGAGGGCAATGAATTAGAATTCGAAGCGATGTTTGTGGTTCCCCCTCACAAAGCTCCACAGGTGATTATTGATTCGAACATCGGAGATGAGGATGGTTGGATTCCAGTTGATAGACATACTATGCTAGTTGAAGGACAAGATAATGTCTATTCCCTAGGTGATGTTGCAGATTTGCCGACTTCAAAATCGGGAGTTACAGCTCATCTTGAAGCGGTTGTGGTTGCAAAGAACATCATTGCTGATGTAAAACAGACTGGTGAAAAATGCCATTTCAAAGGACGAACTCATTGTCCGATGGATGTTGCTTATGGCAAAGCTCTCTTCGTGATAACTGCCTATGGAAAATCTGCTAAAGATGTCAAACCGTCCCGATTTAATATGCTGATGAAGAAAGGTTTCGGACAAATGTACTGGCGTGCTATTAACGGATCCATGGAATGGCTATTCGACCGGTTCTTTGGTGAAGATGCCCGTGACTGCTTTTATGAAGAGTCAATCAAATCTTAACAATCCCTTCTGCCTCAAACGTCAATCCTTATGAATACGGGTGTTGTGTCTAATCGAGAATAGAAGAAGTGAACCATATGTCTACACTCTCCTATGATGTAGCAATTGTAGGGGCAGGACCCGCTGGTTGTACTGCTGCTCGAGTAGCTGCACAGCATGACCTCAAGACGATCGTATTTGATAGTCGTAAACAGGTGGGTATTCCTGTCCAATGTGGTGAATACTTACCAACACCTGAAGAAATGCATGATTTACTTCCAAACTCTCCGCGTGTCGCTCAACTCGTTGATATCCCAAAAGATCTAATCACAAATCAGAGCTCTCGACTCATACTCGCTTCACCTGAAAATCGAAGTTTCGAATTCCGACTAGTGTCAAATATCATCGACCGGGCAAAATTTGATCAATATCTTGCTAGTCAAGCCAAAGACGCTGGGGCTCAGATAAAGTTACAAACAACAGTGCTTAAGCGACGAAATTCTAATCACCTTCTCATCCGAAATAAGTCCGGACGAAGCACAATCAAGGCTAAGGTTGTGATTGGTGCTGATGGGGCGCAGTCACGAATTGCTCGTTCAATCGGAGTCAGATATGCAAACAAAGCCCGAGATTTGTCACCAACGATACAATATGTCATGACGAATGTTGACCATGATCCAGACATTACAGAGATGTATTTTGGTCGTCAAATAGCCCCTGGCGGTTATGCCTGGGTTATTCCGAAAGACGATTCAACAGTCAATATTGGACTTGGTTTTCGTCACGCTTTCACAAATCCATCAGAGACAGCTATCTCCTATCTTCACCGGTTCATCTATTCTCACCCTGCCAATATGGGCCGCATGAAAAATGCGAAAATTATACGAAAAACCGGAGCTATAGTACCTGCTGGTGGACCGTTACCACGAACCTACTCAGATTCAGTACTTCTCATTGGGGACGCTGCTGGACATGTCATGGCTTCCAATGGAGGTGGAATTCCCACCGCTTTAGGAGGTGGCGAGCTGGCAGGTCTTGCTGCAACACAATATATCCAGCATAGAACACCGCTCAGTTGGTATGAAGAATCTTGGAAAAGGGAATTTGGTCAGGAACTAACTTCAGCCTTAGATATACTTCGTATCGCTGATGCTGTGATGGTATCAGATCGTCTTACAGATCGATGCATGCGACTTGCAGGGCCCCGCTATCTCCAGCATTTAATTCGTTGTAGGCTTCCTTTTCCTGTTAAATTCGCCTCAAAGACATTAGTAAAATTTCTCGCTTTGGTGTCTTAGTCATGAAATGTAATGAAATTCTATGGATGATGATTCCTAGGTAAAACCAATACTTTCTTAGGGATGCTTTTGCCCTGCAAATTCTAGAATCTGATTCCAGCTAGAAATTAATTTAACAAAGAATGGTGTGTAAAGGAGAATCAGTGAATGCCCAATCGCGATTCAACGACCATCAACAAGGGTCAATCCTCACCAACATCAACTGAAACTCCAAGCCACAAACCTGTCGAACAAGACTCTACATCTTTTCTAAAAAGTGAAGACATTCAATCCCGCATTATACTCATCAACAAAGCCGTAATGGGCTATCTCCAGTCGGTAAAGGGTGAACCCGAAATCCTTTACGAAGCTGCCCATCACCTAATTCTCGCTGGAGGTAAACGATTACGATCTCTGGTTTCTCTTCTTTGTTGTGAAGCTGTGGGTGGGTCTATTGAAAAGATTCTTCCAATCACGGTTGCTGCAGAATTGCTACAAACTGCGAGTCTTATTCATGATGACATCATCGATAAAGACGATCTTCGTCGGGGTGTTCCAACTGTACATGTGAAGTATGGGCACGATATTGCAATTCTTGCTGGTGATTTTCTGATAGCTCAGGCTTTTCGAATTATTGGCGAACATGGCACTCCTGAACTTGTTGTAAACATCAGTTCTGGTGGCGTTCGTATGTGTGAAGGTGAAGTTGTTGACCTTTTCATTACCCCAGAACACGAAGAGACCTTCACAACGGAAGAATATATGAAAATGATTGAACGCAAGACGGCAGTTTTTCTTGAAGAGGCAGCACGAAATGGGGCAATTGTCGGGGAAGCCTCAGAAGAACAACATACCGCTCTTGCCCATTATGGATCTATGATTGGTATTGCTTTTCAGCTCAAGGATGATATTCTTGATATCCAGGCCACACAACAGAATCTCAAAAAAACGACGATGTCAGATTTGCGTTTGAAACGTGGAAATTATCCCCTCGTTTATACTATGGAACGATGTTCGAAAGAACAAGGAGAAAGTTGCCTCTACGCCTTAGACAATAATCAATGGAGCGACGTCATCAACCTAATCAAGCAATACAATGCTCTCGAACATACCATGCAATTAGCCCAGAGTTACGCCGAACAAGCAAAAGAAGCATTACGGGGGCATCAATTCAAAAACACGGAACTCCTTGAACAACTGGCTGACTTTACAGTTCAACGAAAATTCTGAATCCCTTTAAACATC